>NZ_JACTAC010000025.1 GCF_014486675.1 Flavobacterium macrobrachii | reverse complement strand
CAAAATCCTATATCAAAAAAGATGGCGGATATGTGATTATGGCAGACAACAGTAATTTGCCAATTTCGCAACGAAAAAAAGACCGATTACAAGAAATTTTGAAAACAATGTAGATGATTAGTTCTCTTAAGAAGAGAACTAGTTTAGCAAAAAAGGAAACTAGTTTAGCTTAGAAGACAACTGGTTTAGATAAAAAGGAAACTAATTGAGTTCTGAAGAGAACTTGGAATAAAAAGAATAATAAAAAATGCAAATTCTAAATATAAACAACCGTTTACTCATTTACTATATTTCACTAAAAAGAAGGACTGTAAATTAGCTGAAAAATAAAACCAAAAACAAAGATTATGAAAAACTCACTTTACATTTTAATACTAATCACAGGTTTTGCCAACGCGCAGATTGTAGCCATTCCCGATGCGAATTTTAAGAATAAATTAGTGAATACACTTTGTATAGATACTGATGGTGATGGTTATGGCGATACCGATGTTGATTCGAATAATGATGGGGAAATACAAGTTAGCGAAGCCGAAGCGGTTTTAAATCTGAATATTTCATTTCCAAATTTCACTCCAATAGCTGAACAAATATCAGATTTAACAGGTATCAGTTCTTTCATTAATTTAGAATTATTTGATTGTACAAACAACAATCTTATTACGCTAGATTTAACTGGATTGACAAGTTTGAAAACAATAAATTGTTTAAATAATCATATTTCTACATTGAACATTATCGGATTAACCAATTTAGAATATATCTATTGTGATTACAACCAAATAAGTGTTTTAAATCTAACGGGTTTAACCAATCTTAAAAGTTTGAGTTGCTATAATAATCAGCTAAGTGCATTAAATTTAAATGGATTAACAAATCTTTTAGGACTTGAATGTGGAAAAAATCTTATAACTAGTTTGAATTTAAGTCCTACTCCAAATCTTGTTGTTTTGAGATGTAGTGATAATTTATTGAATACCTTAAATGTCAATTTTTTAACAAATCTAGCAGAGTTAGAATATGGTAATCCGGGATTAAACAGTGTTGCAATTAATAATTTAGTAAACTTGCGTGGTTTGTTTATAACTGGTGGTATTCAAAATTCTATAAACTTAAATCCATTAGTTTCACTACAATCATTACGATTAACGAATACTAATTTAATTCAAATTGACGCTTCCAATTTACCTTTTTTAAATCGTTTTTATGCGTATAATAATTATTCTTTAAATTATGTAAACATTAAAAACGGACGTGAATTTAATCCTGCAAATGGCGGCAATGGAGTGTATTTGCAAACTAATCCAAACTTAAATTTTATATGTGCTGATGAAAATAACATCGTTTATATTAATCAAGAGTTAGCAACACAAAATAACACAACAACTCAAGTCAACTCTTATTGCAACTTTACGCCAGGCGGAGATTACAACACTATAGTTGGACAAATTCAATTTGATGCAGATAATAACGGTTGTGATGCAAACGATTTTGGTTCTCAAAATGTTAGAGTAAATATTACTGACGGAACAGTTCAAGGCGCTGCATTTAGCAAAGTAAACGGTGGTTATACATTTTACTCCCAATCATTAAATCAAGAATTATCTGTCTCTACTGAAAACCCAAGTTGGTTTACTGTTTCACCAGTTTTGGCGTCTTTAAGTTTTCCTGATGTTAATAATAATGAAACAGTACAAAACTTTTGTATTACTCCAAACGGCATTCATCCAGATTTAGAAATTATCATTACTCCAACTGTTCCAGCGCGACCAGGATTTGATGCAATCTATAAAATTGTATATAAGAACAAAGGAAATCAAACTTTATCGCAACAATATGGCATCAACTTTTTCTACAATCAAAACCTTATGGAATATGTTTCAGCATCACTAGCACCAAGCCAAATGGTTGTTGGAGGAATTTCTTGGGATTATGCCAACCTACAACCGTTTGAAAGTAGAGAAATTGTATTCACACTAAACATCAATGCACCAACTGATACAAATCCAGTTAATAATGACGATGTTTTGGTGTTTACTACCTCAATTATGCCTCAAGCTGGCGACGAAAACACCTCTGATAATACCTTTGTTTTGAATCAAGTTGTTGTAGGTTCTTATGATCCAAACGATATTACATGTCTTGAAGGCGATGTCGTTTCACCAACCGAAATAGGTGAATATCTGCATTATAATATTCGTTTTGAAAACACAGGAACAGCTTCTGCTGAAAACATTGTAGTAAAAACCGAAATCAATCCTGATGAATTTGATATTAGCTCGTTACAATTATTAAATGCTTCTCATGGAGTTGATGCTAGAATTAGAGGAAACATAATTGAGTTTATCTTCCAAGAAATTTATCTAGAAACTGGTGGTCACGGAAATGTGTTACTAAAAGTAAAAACTAAACCAAGTTTACAAACAGGTGCTTTGGTAAAAAATAAAGCCAATATTTACTTTGACTACAATTTTCCAATAATAACTAATGACGCAGTGACAGTATTCCAAACGTTAAGCAATCCTGATTTTGAAATTGACAAAAGTGTAAAAATATATCCAAACCCAACAAACTCATTAGTCAATATTAGTGGCGATTTCAATATCAAATCGATACAATTATTTGATGTTCAAGGAAGATTATTACAAACAACTTTATTAAATGATACAAATGCAACTTTAGACTTAACCCCAAAAGCCAAAGGATTGTATTTTATCAAAGTGATTTCGGAAGCAGGAATTAAAGTTGAAAAGTTAATTAAGAAGTAAGTGGTGTATTAAAATTAGGAAAAGACGCAAGCAATTGTGTCTTTTTTATTTATATATCATTTTTGCAAATTTTATCAAATAATTAACGAAAACGTTGTCTTAAATCTTTTTTATTTCATTTTGAATTCCCTATTTTTGTTAAATTATTAATTTTAATAAGATTTAATTCCCATTTTATCTCATGTCAAAAACTGCTATATTAGAATTTGATGGCAAAAAATATGAATTTCCAGTAATTGTTGGAAGCGAAAATGAACCTGCTATCGACATTGAAAAATTACGCGCACTAACTGGTGCAATTACTCTTGATCCAGGTTATAAAAACTCAGGTTCATGTACAAGCGACATCACTTTTCTTGATGGTGAAGAAGGAATTCTTCGTTACAGAGGTTATGCTATCGAAGATTTAGCCGAAAAAGCTGGATTTTTAGAAACAGCCTACCTTGTTATTTTTGGAGAATTACCAACCAAAGCTCAATTAGAGCAATTTGAAAACGACATTCGTAAATACACTTTAGTAAACGAAGAAATGAAAAACATCATTGATGGTTTTCCAAAAACAGCGCATCCAATGGGTGTTTTATCTTCGTTGACTTCAGCTTTAACCGCTTTTAACCCAAAAGTAGTTAATGTTGAAAACGAAAAAGAAATGTATGAAGCTGTTTGTAAAACAATGGGGAAATTCCTTGTAATTGCAACTTGGACCTACCGAAAAATGATGGGCTATCCTTTAAATTATTATGATAATACAAAAGGATATGTTGAAAACTTCATGCACCTAATGTTTGAATTACCAACTGGACCATACAAAGCAAATCCTGTTGTAATTGACGCTTTAGACAAATTATTTATTCTTCATGCTGATCATGAGCAAAACTGTTCAACATCAACTGTTAGAATTGTAGGTTCATCACATGCAGGATTATTTGCATCCATTTCTGCCGGAGTTTCTGCACTTTGGGGACCATTGCATGGTGGTGCAAACCAAGCTGTTCTTGAAATGCTAGAAGCTATCCAAAAAGATGGTGGCGATGCTGCAAAATATATGGCAAAAGCCAAAGACAAAGACGATCCATTCCGTTTAATGGGATTTGGACACCGTGTTTACAAAAACTTTGACCCAAGAGCAAGAATTATCAAAAAAGCAGCCGACGAAGTTTTGGCAACTTTAGGTGTTAATGATCCAATCTTGAATATTGCAAAACAACTAGAAGAAGCAGCACTAGTTGATGATTACTTCGTATCTAGAAAATTATATCCAAATGTAGATTTCTATTCAGGGATTATTTACCGTGCATTAGGAATTCCTACGGATATGTTTACCGTTATGTTTGCTATTGGTCGTTTACCAGGTTGGATTGCACAATGGAAAGAAATGCGTGTAAACAAAGAACCAATTGGAAGACCAAGACAAGTTTATACAGGTTATCCTTTGAGAGAATTTAAATCTATTGATTTAAGATAAATTCAAAAAAATATTGATGTAAAAGACTCGTTGTTTTAGCAACGAGTTTTTTTTATTGTTTGTTTTTATTTTGTAAGAAAAATAAATTATCTATTTGTAAAAATATGTATTTAATCGAATAATTTTGCTTTTTGTGGTTTTTTTGTGCTTTTTAAGAATATATTTGAGATGTCAAAAAACAACAACTAATAATCAAATAATTTAATTAAACTTCAAAATGATTAAATTGTTTGATAGTATTTGCTTTTAGCTTACTGTTCAAAAAATCATTTTAGTTTATAAGATACTCTAATTAAGATATTTATCATGCTAAAATAGAATAATAACCCTCAAATTGAACAGTTATGAAGATAAAAAACTACTATTTGCTTACCGCTTTGATTTTTTTAGGAACGAATTTAGCTTCCTATTCTCAAACGATTAATACTTTTTTTGGTGGTAACTCCGGGACTAACAATACGGGAAATTATAATACTGGATTTGGAATAAATTCTCTATTAAATTACACAAGTCATAGTAATAATGCTTTTGGTTTTGAAACATTAATAAATTCTTCTGGAGGTTATAATTGTGCATTTGGGAATAATGCTCTTCAAAAAAATACAACTGGAAGTTTAAATAGCGCATATGGAACTCGTGCATTAGAGAATAATACAACAGGATCAAGAAATATTGCTATTGGTCATAGGTCTTTAGGTAGTAATATAGCTGGTATTGGGAATACTGCACTTGGTTATGGTGCGCTTACTACATCAACAGGAAATGATAATATTGCTATAGGTCAAATAACGCCAAGACATCTAGTAACTGGTAATTCTAACATTTTTATTGGAAATGAAACAGCAGTTAATTTATATAATGGAAATTATAATTTACTACTAGGAAATGTTAGATTGAATAATTCGGCAACAACAAATAAATTAGCAGGAAATAATCTTGAAAAAACTGTAATTATTGCTGATGGGCACGGAAATCAAAAGATGTTGATGAGTAGAGGTGGAAATATAGGAATCGGCTTGGGTAACAATATTATACCAAGAAATAGATTAGATATTGGTGGAGGTGTTGTAATTGGTAGAGGTTTTACACCTAGTTTTTCAGATTTTGATGGTTATCTTGCTCCAACAAATGGTTTATTAGTAGAAGGTAGAGTAGGTATTGGAAACTCTAGTCCAAAAAATAAAATAGAGATTACTCACGGAACAGATGGTTTTTCAGGTTTGAGATTTACAAATCTAACAAGTAATTCAGTACCAATTCAAACTCAATCAACAGATAAATTTTTAACTGTTAATCAATTTGGAGATGTCATTTTTCAAAAAGTAGCACCATCAAATGTTTCATCAAATCTTTTAACTTCGGCTGGAAATACAATGACAAGTAATGTAGCATCATTAATTTCTACAGCACCTATAGTTAATTCTATTTCAAATACAATTACACCTTTTAATCAGTTAATTACAACAATTAATGGAGTGTCTAGCGTACCTGTTAATTTGCCAGAATTTGATTTTTCTGAATTGGATGCTAGTACAACTAATGAATTACAAACCATTTCTATTTCTGGAAATACTATATCATTGTCAAATAATGGAGGTTCAATAACATTGCCAACATTAGTTGATACTGATCAACAATCATTGTCATTAATAGGTAATACATTATCAATTTCAAATGGTAATTCTGTTGTTCTTCCAACTTATGTTGATACAAATACCGATCAACAATCGTTGTCATTAACAGATAACACATTATCAATCTCTAATGGTAATTCAGTTGTTCTTCCAACTTTTGTTGATACAAACACTGATGAACAATCTTTGTCATTGACAGGTAACACATTGTCAATTTCAAATGGAAATTCAGTAATGCTTCCTATTTACACAGATACAGATGCTCAATCATTGACATTGAATGGAAATATACTTTCAATTTCTAATGGAAATTCCGTGACTATTCCAACTTTAAATTTTGCAAATGGAACAAATACAACAATTTCTGGGAATGGAACAGTTTCAAATCCTTTTCAAATAAATACAACAATAACAGATACAAGTATATATGCTAACAATGGTGTGATAAATCAAGCTACTACTGTAAATAATAATCGTATCGTTGATATGAATAATAGTAATATATGGTTCAATTCAGCAAATAGTACAACAAATGGAAATATATATATTGGAGATTCTGCTACTTATCCAACAAATACAGGCGATTATAAACTTTATGTTGAAGGTGGTATTTTAACTGAAAAAGTTAAAGTAGCTTTGAGAAGTACAGCTAATTGGGCTGATTACGTTTTTGCCGATAATTATGAATTAATGCCATTAAAAGATGTAGAAAAATTTATAAACTCAAATAAACATTTACCAGGAATTAAATCAGCAAAAGAATTAATGGAAGATGGTTTAGATGTAGCTCAAATGCAAGCTAAACATATGGAAAAAATTGAAGAGTTGACGTTGTATGTTATTGAGCAGGAAAAGAAAATAAATGAACAAAATCTAGTTATTCAAAAGTATAATTCAGAATTGGAATTGCTTAAAAAACAAGTAAATGCATTAATTGAAAAAACAAAGTAATATGAAGAAAATAGTAAAAACAGCATTGCTGATTATTGTTTTCCTAAATTCTAACTCAATTTTTGCTCAACTCCAAGAGTATATTGAAAATGAAAATAATAGAATTTTAAAAGCTCAGCAAACAGAAATTGAAATTGAACGGTTTATAAACAGTAATTTTAAAAATTATAAACTTGCAAAAGAAATTACCGAAGAGTTAAAAGAACATCTAAGGGAAGAAGAAGAGTTTTCAGATGAAGAATTTGAAATCGCATTGATAAATGCTAAAAGACATGAATTAAGGAAATTATTTTTCAAACAAAATCCTGATTATAAAGAGTATTATTCTGCTCAAGCGATGCCTCAGTCAATCGCACAAGATTGTGTCAATGGTGATTTTGAGTCAGGTGTTGCAGGTTATTCATTTTGGTCTGATAATTATGCACAACCAGCATCTGGAGAAGATTTTTTTCAATCCTGTTCCACAGTTACTGAACGAACTGCTTCTAACGTGATGACAGCATCAACCAATAACTTTGGTTCAAGAGTTAATTTAATTAATAGTGCTGCTTCAGGATATCAAGTGAACGATCCAGTTTTGGCAAGTTTTGGGGTTAATGTACCTACTTTAAACTCCAATGGCGGTATTAGATGTATAAAGTTGAACAATACTGGAGGATACGGTTCATCAGATTTAACTACGTTATCAAGAAATTTTACAACTATAAATCAGTCAACAATTGATTTTAATTTTTCTCTGATTATGGATAATAAACCTGAACATGGACAAGAAATTCAACCTTTTTTTAGAGCTAGAGTTTATGACCAATTTGATAATATTGTTGATGAAATATGTATAATTGCAAATCCTGATAACTGTCTTTTCAATATCATATATATAAATTCTGAAAGGAGAATGCTATATACAGGTTGGATTTGTGCTAGACTTAATGTTGAAAGTATTTTAAATCAACCAGGAAGAATTGAATTTACAATTAGCGATTGTCAACCTTCAAGACACTTTGGAACGGTTTATATAGATAATATTTGTGGTTTGACTTGTGCCGTTCCTCAATTGGGTGCTTTAAGTCTTGAACCAACAAATATTGTTTGTCCTGATTTGTCTGATGAAACTCCAATGAGTGTTTGCGGTACTTATCAATCGCCTGTTAATGCAACATTAAGCACTTTGGTTTTATATATTTTACAAAATGATGAAATTATTGGTACAATAAATTCTCCCACTCTGTTAACAGCAAATACATTTTGCTTTACAGTTTTGCCAAGTCAATTTGGAGTAGATCCATTTGGAGATTATGAATTTCAAGTTGATGCCACTTTTAATGTGGTTTGTCCTGCTGGTAATTTTGTATATGACATAACAGATTATTCTGCTAATGTTGGACCAGATGTAACTTTTGTCGATTGTTGTAAACCAACTTTAACTTTAACTTCTCCTGTAGATAATGTTAGTAATTTAGATGCTAATATCGAAACTCAAAAAGAGCGTTCTGATTGGATTAGAGCAACAAATATTGTAGAAGTTGGAAATAATGACTTTCAAGATGGAGTGATTTATCACTCGGGAAATTTTGTAGAGTTAAATCCAGGCTTTGAAGCAGTCTCTGGTTCACAGTTTGCAGCTTATATTGAAGGTTGTTCAAATAATTATGTTTACAGGTATCAAAATCCTAACAATACTAAACCAGAACCAAAAGAGGAAGAAATTAATTTGATTAGACTAGGTTCAGGATTTAAAATTGTACCTAATCCTTCAACGGGAATATTTGAAATAATTATGAAAGACAATACTTTTAAACATTATCAAATAACTACCATTGATGGTAAAATAGTTCAAGAAAGTTCAATTAATGTTACCGATAAACATCAGTTTGATGTTACAAGATTTGCAAACGGAATATACATTATCAATGTAGTTTCAGAGAATGGAGAAATCCAATCTCAAAAATTAATAAAGAAATAGGTTAAGTTTAAGTTAGGTTTTGGGGTGCAATTTGCTTGGAAAAGCTCTGTTATTTGACAGAGCTTTTTTTATATATTTGGAAAAAAAAGAAGATGATAACTTCTATTCGTTTGATAACTCTAGAAATCAACACACACACACACACATTAGAGAATAAAATTCTTAATGGTAAAAATGAAATAGTTTTAAATCAATTTTTAAGATTAGGAGAAAACCGTTTCGATTTAGAAATTGTTTTTGATATACCTTTTAAAAAAGTAAGAAATCACGATTTCAATTGGATTACTCCTTTTGTTGGATTTAAGGCATGTGAGTTTGCCCCTAAGATTTTACAATTAGAAAACGATTTTTTTGTTCAGGCAAATTGTAATATTGGCATTTGGGAAATTAAAGATTTAAAAACCTTATTATGGAGATTTAATCCAGAATATTCAACTCCATTAACTAACTTCAAAGGAAAGAGTAATGAAAAAAGTATAATATCTGCAACAGGATTAGATTTGTTAGATAAAACAATAGCCTTATTATTTTCTAAAGAAAATAGTATTGAATTTAGCCGTTCAAAAATCCCTTTTTCTGCAGTAGCTTGTTTTACTGATCATTGCGATTTTGATACTATAAATAATTTGAAGACTCAGCGTGAATTATTCAAAATGAGTAATATTAAAGTTACAAAAGGTTTTTTTTTAAACAACTATTCAAAAAGAGAAAATGCCTCCTATGAAGAAAATAAAGAAGAACTTGATTTTTGGAAA
This sequence comes from Flavobacterium macrobrachii, assembly GCF_014486675.1. Lineage (GTDB taxonomy): Bacteria > Bacteroidota > Bacteroidia > Flavobacteriales > Flavobacteriaceae > Flavobacterium > Flavobacterium macrobrachii. The sequence goes on along the minus strand of NZ_JACTAC010000025.1, from coordinate 31,028 downwards.
AATGATGGGCATGAATTAGCTTATCATTCTTTAAGTCAGTCAATTAAATCGGTTGAAAAAAGCATCGAAGACTTTAAACTTTTTAGTCCACCATTTAATAATACACCAGTTTGGATAGACCATGGTTATCAACCATATAATTTTTCGCTATATAAAGAAAATAACATTGATGAAATAGAGTATTGTAATACTTTAACACAAAAAAATATTTCAATACTTTGGAATTATATTGATAGTGGAAATGGAACTGAAGGTGTTATTAACCAAATGAATACTTCCGACTTTACTCTCAAAAGCTATTATAATGGAATTAAAAAATTACCTTTTAATCAAAGGATTTCTCTTTTGATTAAAAATATTATGTTCCATTATTATGCTGATGAAAAGAAGATAAGATTATATAAAAATTTAGCGAGCACATTTAAACGAATAATAAAGAAAAAATCATTCAAAGGAGTTTTTGTGTTTTTTAAAGATTCTTTTTCAGTATTAAAACCTCTAATTAGTGTCTTACTTAATTGGAATTATCATAAAAAAATTCCTTATAAATATGCCAAATATTCACCTATAGTGTTTAAACACAAAATAGGTCAAAAATACTTTTATGTGTTTCAAACGTTAGAAATTATAGATTTTAAGACTACACTTTCAAAAAAGAATATTCAAAAGCTAATAGATGAGAAAGGTGTTTTTATTGGACATACATATTTTTCAGCACCAATGAAATATCACACAGGTAGAGTATTTAGGGAAGAAGATAAAATTGATGATTTGGTTAAAGAAAATTTTTTAAATTTAGGTATTTCAATTAAAGAAAATAAAATTTGGAATCCACTGCTTTCAGAGTTTGTGAATTATGTTTCTGGATTTGAAAAAGTGGTTTTAGATGTTGATAATAATGGTAGAATAGTGGTTATTGAAACAGGTAATCTAATTTTTAGACAAATCGAATAATGGAAATAAAAATAATTTCTTCTAATGATGGTGAATGGTTAAAAAAATGGGATGATTTTGTTATCAATGAAAATATTTCTAGTCATTTAATGTTATCTGATTGGAATAAGTCCTTCAAAAGTTATGGATTTGATTTTGAGGTTGCTATTTTGCTTGATGATAATTCAATAATTGGTGGTTTTGCTGCGGTTATAGCCAAAGCTATTTTTTTTAAGTTTTATGTTGTTCCATTTGGCCCAATTGTATCAGGTGTTTCTATTTTGCATCTCAATAGCTTAATTGAAAATGTAAAAGAAAGAGCAAAAAAATGGGACTGTTGTTATTGTCATGTTTCATTACCTTTTTCAAAATCTAGTAATAAACATGTAATCAATTACTCAGAAAGGCTTGACTCTTTAAAAAATGCTTATGAAGGACATGAATTTAAATATGTTTATTCAGCTAACGGTTTAAATTGGAAATCAGTTTCTGAGTTTCAATCAGAAGAGGAATTATTAAATAGTTTTTCAACAGTAGTTCGACGTAATATTAGAAGTTCACTTAGAAAAGAATTAAAATTGGTTTTTGCAGAAAATGAAGAAGATATAAAAAAAGGATATGATTTATGTCTTCTGAACGCAAAACAAAATGGATATGTTTTAAGAGATTGGAATTCGTTTGGGAATACAATAGTTGAAATGGTTCAAAAAAACAAAGCAAAATTTTTACTTGCAATAAATAATGACACTATTAAAGGCGCAACATTGTTGGTAAAAGCAGGAAATCATTATACTTATATTTTAGGCGGTTCAGTAAAAGAGAAACCAGATATTCTTGTAGGTCATTTTTTGCAATATAATGGAAGTAAACTAGCTTGGTTAGAAAAATTAGATGGTTATAATATTTCACTTGGTGGTTCAACAAGTGTTGTAAAATTTAAAAATAGTTATGCTGATGAACAGATTTACTATGAAAACTCTAAATATTATTGGGTATTAAAACCATTATATTTCAAATTATACTTATTTTTAGAAAAAAATGTAAAAAAGAATAAAAGAACAATATCTAAAATCTTATCAATGTTCAGAAAATGATAAAAAAAATAATAAAATTGTTCAAAGTATCAAGCATTGATTTATTAGTTTATTCAATGAAAGATTTAACGAAATTTAATGCGGATATTCAAAAATATCCTCTACAGTTTCAAACAATTGATGAAAACAAGTCTCGTTTTTATATTAAAATTGACGATAAAGTAATTCATGAAAGTTTTACATATAGAAAATTATTTATCCAAAAATTAATTCGAACAAAAGGTCCAACAATAGGCGATTGTAGAACAATTGATTCATATAGAGGGAAATCAATTTATCCGTATGTAATTAATTACATTGCTAATCTAGAACTAAAAAACGGTGCAAAAGAAGTTTTTATAAATGTTTCACCTTCTAATATAAGTTCAATTAAAGGCATCGAGAAAGCAGGATTTAATATAGCTAGAACAATAAAAGCAAAAAGATTTTTGATGTTTTATTTTAGTGTTGAAATTGAAAAAAATAAATAAAATACTTATAAACAAAGCTTCTCTTAATCGGGAAGCTTTTTTATATTTGTAAAAATCCGTGTTAAAAAGTGATGCTTTTTTGCACAAAACTAATTTTATGCTACAATTAAATGTAAAAAACGAAACGTCTCGATTGCGCGCAGTGGTTTTAGGTTCAGCGCTTACTAATGGTCCAACACCAACTGCAGAAGAAGCTTATGATCCAAAATCTTTAGAACACATTCTCGCTGGAACATATCCAATAGAAGCTGATATGATAAACGAAATGGAAGCTTTTAATCAAGTATTTCAAAAATATGATGTAAAAGTTTTTCGACCAGAAATGATCGAAAATTACAACCAAATTTTTACTCGCGATATTGGTTTTGTTATCGATGATATTTTTATTAAAGCCAATATTTTGCCTGACAGAAATCGTGAATTAGAAGCTATTCAATATGTAATCGACCAAATAAATCCAGCCAAAGTCGTTCGTCCACCAGATGATGTTCATATCGAAGGCGGCGATGTTATGCTATGGAACGATTATATTTTCATCGGAACATACAAAGGTTCGGATTATAAAGATTATATCACGGCACGAACCAATATGCAAGGTGTTCAGTATATTAAGGATTTGTTTCCCAACAAAATTGTGAAAGAATTCGACTTGGTAAAATCAAAATTGGAAGCGCGAGATAATGCTTTGCATCTCGATTGTTGCTTTCAACCCGTTGGAAAAAACAAAGGTATAATCTATAAAAGTGGTTTCCGAGAAGAAGCCGATTATGTGTATTTAGTAAAACTTTTTGGAAAAGAAAATCTATTTCACATTACGCGAGACGAAATGTACCACATGAATTCTAATGTATTTTCTATTGATGAAAATGTAGTTGTTTCGGAGAGAAATTTCACCCGATTGAACAATTGGCTTCGCAAAAATGGATTTATAGTTGAGGAAATTCCCTATGCCGAAATTGCAAAACAAGAAGGATTACTTAGATGTTCAACTTTGCCGTTGATAAGAGATTAGAAAAGTTGTCAGTTGTCGGTTATCAGTTATAAACTATGTAGATAAGTTTTATTATGAGTAATTATCAAGATTTAGATATATATAAAATTAGTTTGGCATTGTTTTACGAGATTCATCCAGCATCATTACTTTTACCAAAGCATGAGTTGTATGAACTTGGAAGTCAAATCAGAAGATCATCCGATTCTGTTAATTCAAATATAGTTGAAGGCTATGGAAGAAATCGCTACAAAGCAGATTTTATTAGGTTTTTGGTTTTTTCTCACTCCAGTTGTTTAGAAACTAAAGGGCATTTAATAAAAATTGATCATTTATATAAAGGATTGATACCAAATATTGATAGATTTATCACTGACTATGATAATTTAGGCGCAAAGATTTTCAACTTCATAAAATATGTAGAACAAAACTGGAAAACATAAATTACTATTTAACAATTAACAACCGTCAACTGACAACCGACAACAAAAAAAACAGAAAAATGAACCAAACAACAAACTCAATTCTAATGATTCGTCCAGTAGCGTTTCGAATGAACGAACAAACTGCTGTAAACAATTATTACCAAAAAGTTCTCGACGGATTATCGCCTGAAACTGTAAATGCAAAAGCCCAACAAGAGTTTGATGTTTTTGTTGCCAAATTAAGAAAAGTTGGCGTGAATGTTATTGTCGTTGACGATACGCTTGAACCCAACACGCCAGACAGTATTTTTCCAAACAATTGGATATCATTTCACGAAAGTGGTGATGTAGCTTTATATCCAATGTTTGCTGAAAATCGTCGCGCCGAAAGAAGAGAAGATATTCTTGATATTCTTGAAGACGAAGGTTTTGTCATCAATGAAATCATGGATTACACTCTCGCAGAAGAAGACAACGTTTTTCTTGAAGGAACAGGTAGTTTGCTTCTTGACCGCGAAAACGGAAAAGCCTATTGCGCACTTTCACCACGTGCCGACGAAGAACTGATGATAGAATTTTGCGAAGATTTTGAATTTACACCCGTAATTTTCGAAGCTTTTCAAACGGTAAACGGCGAGCGAAAACTGATTTATCATACTAACGTAATGATGTGTCTCGGCGATACATTTGCTGTCATTTGTGCTGATTGTATTGATGACAAAAAAGAACGCAAAATGGTACTTGATAGTCTTCGTGGCGATGATAAAGAAGTAATTTTAATTACCGAAGATCAAGTCAATAACTTTGCGGGAAACATGCTTGAAGTAAAAGGAAAAGACGATAAAAGATTTTTAGTAATGAGTGAATCGGCTTATAAAAGTTTAACCAAAAAACAAATCGCTCAGCTCGAAGCGCATGTTGAAATTATTCATTCCAGTTTAGATACCATCGAAGCTTGTGGCGGCGGAAGCGCACGTTGCATGATGGCAGAAATTTTTCTTCCAACGGAGTAAGTTATTATTATTTAATAAATCAAAGAAAATAAAAATCCCAAATTCTAATTATGCTATTGGAATTTGGGATTTCATTTTTTGAACTCTTTTGAGTTTAAGATTATTTAATTTTAACAAATTTATATCCACCTTTTTCAGCACCCCAAACTTGCTTTCCGTCTTTATCAAAACCTTGATCCCAGGAAACAATTCCGTCCTTAGTAACAGTAACAATTGAATTGGCAAAACTAGCACCACGAAGTTCGCTTGGGCAAGTTTTATCTCCAGTTGAACCACTAAATTTATTTTTCTCAACTCTTTTTAAAACTACTTCACAACCTTGTTTTAGCTCAATGTCTGTCTCTGATAATTGGTTATATACTTCTGGATTTGTCCATTTTCCAATCCAATCTTTTTCATTTTTAAGGGTATAAATTTCACTTACAAATTCATCACCTCTTTGACTGACTTTATAAACTCTTACTCTATATGGTTTGTCTTGTTTGTCAAACATGGCTTGTTCTACAAAAAGATAATTTCCTTTTTCTTTCCAAATAGGTGTCATTCTTAAAGAAATGTTATAATATGATTTATCTTCAATGGAATGTGCTTCGGATGAATAATGTCCTTGCATGATTGAAACTAGTTCTTTCAAATTTTCATCAGTTTCTTTTTCTTTGTATGCTGCCGATTTACAGGATGAAAATAAAATTGAATAGAATAGTAAACATAAAAAAGGCTTCATTTGGATTTTGTTTTAGGATTTATATTTGATGATATTGTCAATCATACCACCAAAGATAAAAAAATGAAATGGAACTAAGGAATACCAATACAATCTTCCCCAAATTCCTCTTGGTCTAAAGGTAGCAATCTGATGTAGTACATTATCGTCATCAATTCTAAATTCAAGCCAAGCTTCACCCGGAAGTTTCATTTCGGCATAAAGTAATAATCTTTTTTCCTCCTTGTTAGCAAGTAAAACACGCCAAAAATCGAGCGAATCTCCATTATCTAAGTGAATTGGATTTGTTCTACCTCGCCGCAAACCAACTCCTCCAAAAATTTTATCAATAAATCCACGTAGTTTCCACATCCAATTTCCATAATACCATCCACGAGAACCGCCAATAGACCAAATGTTCAAAAGTGTATTTTCAACATTTTCAATTTTTCTCATCTGATGGTCTTTCAAACAGCCATATTTTGGAATTTGGATAAATTCCGAAAAATTTGGAGCAAATTGACTACTACTTATGCTGTCTTTCCAACTAGAAATTACTAAGTTTTGCTCAATTTTTATAAAAGCAAGTTTGATAGCATCAACATAAGTGATTGGTTTTATATTTAATATTTTTTGTAATCGATTATCACTACAAACCACTTCCATCTTCATACTATTAACTAAATAGATAGCAAGTTTATATGAGGTTGAGGTAACAAAATATAACCAATAAGACGACAGTTTTGGTGTCATCATTGGTATTGTTACAATCATTAATTTAATACCTCGAGTTTTTGCATAAAGTTGCATCATTTCTTTGTAAGTTATGATATTTGGTCCGCCAATATCAAACGATTGATTGTAGCATTCTTTTTTAGAAATGACACCCAACAAATAGTTGATTACATCGCGAATAGCAATCGGTTGACATTTTGTTAAAACCCATTTTGGCGTAATCATTACAGGAAGTTTTTCGCATAAATCCCTAATAATTTCAAAGGATGAACTTCCTGAACCTACAATTATTCCAGCACGTAAAACAGTAGTGTTAAAGTTACCTTGATATAAAATGGTTTCAACATCCTTTCGAGATTGTAAATGTTTTGAGAGTATGTCTTCGTTTACAATTCCACTTAAATAGATAACTTGCTTAATACCAATTGCGTTCGCATATTCATTAAAATTTTTAGCTGCCTTGGATTCTAAAGTATCAAAATCGGTAGTGGAAGAAGACATCGAGTGTATCAAATAATAAGCAACATCAATATCTTTTGGAATTTTTTCCATTGAAGGAGTTGTCAAAAAATCTACTTCCCAAATTTCAATTAAATCCAAAGTAGATTTATCTAATCCTAATCGGTTTCTATCGCGAACACTACAAACCACTTTGTGTCCAGCCGTCAAAAGTTCGGGCAACAATCGTCTGCCAACATAGCCATTAGCACCAGTAAGTAGAATTTTCATAAATACTATTTTGAAATAAAGATAGTACTTATAAACATTCAACAGTAGTTAAATTCCTCTGATGATACTTAAAATAGCACTTATAATATACTGAATTCCAATAGCAACGGTTAAAAACCCTACAATTCTAGAAATAGCAACAATTCCCGAAGCTCCAAGATATTTTGCCAAATAATGAGCACTTCTTAAAATAAGGAATATCAAAAGTGAAACAATCAGTATGGATAGTGAAGAAGCTAAAATATCCGTAGTGGAATTATGATCTTGATTAAAAGCAATCAATAACGAAATCGAACCTGGACCAGCCAACATCGGCATTGCAAGTGGCGTTAACGCAATCGAATTTCGGTTCAACGAATCTTCTTCCACTTTTTTGCTAATTCCTTTTCGTTTTTTCGGATTAGCGTTGAGCAAACCAAAACCAGAACTTGCAATCAAAATTCCTCCAGCAATTCTAAGTGCCGAAATCGTAATGCCAAAAAATTTCAAAACATATTCACCAATAAAAAACGATATCAATAAAATAATACAAACATTTATTGCCGTCATCAGCGAAACTCGTGAACGTTCCGTTTTACTATAATCTTGTGTCAAACCCACAAAAATAGGAATAGCACCAATTGGATTTAGTACCGAAAACAAAGCACCAAGAAGAACAAAAAATGTGTTTAAAAAGACATCCATTTTTTCTAAAATTTTTATTCACTGCAAAGATAAACAAAGAATAAGAGGCAACGTTAAATAAAAAATAATATTCACTAATTTTGCAACATGAAAAACAAGAAAACACTCGTTCTCGGAGCTACAACAAAACCTGAAAGATACGCTTTCAAAGCCATCACAATGCTAACCGAAAAAGGACATTCCGTTTTGGCAATCGGTCAAAATGCAGGCGAAGTTGCTGGAATAAAAATCTACACAAAACAAATTCCACTAAAAATATCGATACCATAACCTTGTATTTAAACCCAGTTCGTCAGCGCGAATACTACAACTACATCATCGAAACCAAACCCAAAAGAGTACTTTTCAATCCCGGAACCGAAAATCCAGAGTTTTACCAACTTCTGCAAAGCAATGGTATCAAAGTAGAAATCGCTTGCACGTTAGTTTTACTTGCAACCAATCAATATTAGGAGCGAATCGTTCGGGCATTTTATAAACCATTTTCCCGCTTTTCGTTACAATCTTTATAAACTCTCATAGAGTTTATAAAGGATTTCCACTTCAATCGGGGCTAAAAAGTTATCCATTTGAACTTTTGTATACAAACCTGACAGGTTTTCAAAACCTGTCAGGTTTAAATACGAAAAACTTCGTGGTTAAATTTTAAAATCTAGTTTCAGAAGTAGCTGGTTTACTAATCAACAACAAACCAATAAACGTAATCAAACCATTGATGATAATTAATTCGTTATCAATAACATAATTCCCAAAAAGCACTGCCGAATTTTTTGCCAAGAAAAAACAAACCAATGGCGAAATAATGCAAATAAACGGAACAAATTTATCGTGAACTGTTTTCGATTTCATAAACAAACCAAAAGCATACAATCCCAATAACGGACCATAAGTATAGCTTGCTACTTTAAAAATCATCGTCACAACCGATTGGTCATTCAAAGAATTAAAAACGATAATCACCAAAAACATCAATAGCGAAAAACCTAAATGAACCAAATGTCGGTTTTTTACATTTTTAGGATTTGATGCGTTTTCAGTTTTGTCCATGTTTAGAAAATCCACACAAAACGAAGTAGTTAAAGCCGTCAAAGCACTATCTGTTGTAGCAAAAGTGGCAGCCGTTAATCCTAATAAAAATATAATAGCAGGGAAAATTGCCAAATGATTAAACGCAATTTCTGGGAAAAGATAATCCGTTCGTGCAACACCATTTACCATCGGAATTTCAATATTGTTTTTAGTCGCAAAAAGATAAAGCAATGCACCAACACTAAGAAAAAAGATGTTGATAACCACAAAAATTCCAGTAAAAGTGAACATGTTTTTTTGAGCTTCGCCAATGTTCTTACAGCTTAAATTCTTTTGCATCAAGTCTTGGTCAAGTCCAACCATAGCGATAGTAACAAAAATTCCTCCAAGGATTTGTTTCAAAACAAAATTCCCTTTTAGATAATCTTCATAAAAGAAAATTTTGGAATAATTGCTGTTTTTTACCGCTTCAAAAGCTTCAATTGCCGATAAATCTAGACTTTGGCAAATGAAAATTATCGTCAAAAACACCGAAGAAACTAAGAAAAAAGTTTGTAAAGTATCCGTAATAATAATCGTTTTTAATCCGCCGCGATACGTATATGCAAAAATTAATCCGAGCGAAATTAAAACCGTTACTGCAAACGGAACATTAAAGAAATCAAACACATAACGTTGCAAAACAATCACCACCAAATACAATCGAAAAGCCGAGCCAATTGTTCTACTAATCAAGAAAATAGAAGCTGCTGTTTTGTAGCTAACTATACCAAGTCGTTGTTCGATATAACCATAAATGGAAGTCAAATTCATCCGATAATACAACGGAAGTAGTACTTTGGCAATTATCAAAAATCCAATAGCATTTCCTAAAACAAATTGAAAATAACTAAACTGACTTTCAGGTGAACCAACATTTCCTGGAACCGAAATAAAAGTAACTCCAGACAGAGCTGTTCCAATCATTCCAAAAGCAACTAAATACCATTTTGAATTTTTATTGGCTTTGAAAAAAGTATCATTATCCGAACTTTTCTTTGAAACTAAATTTGAAATTAGAATTAAAACTCCAAAATAAATGATGATGATGACTAAAATAGTTCCTGCTGACATGTGTGATTTTTTGTTGTGCTAAAATAGAAATAAAACAGAATATAGAAGAAAGAAAATAGAGAATAGATAACTCTGCATTCTTTGTTCTATTTTCTTTTCTCTTTTTACACTATTTTTGTCAAATGGAATTTTCTTCGAAATTGTTAGAAAAAGCAGTCAACGAAATGGCGCAATTACCTGGAATTGGTAAAAGAACAGCACTTCGTCTAGTTTTACATTTATTAAAACAACCTGTGGAACAAACTCAGTTTTTGTCGCAAGCATTGACAACGATGCGAGAAGAGATTAAGTTTTGTAAATCCTGTCACAATATTTCCGACGTTGAGGTTTGTGAAATTTGTAATAATTCGGCTCGAAACCATAAAATTATTTGTGTGGTTGAAGATGTTCGTGATGTTATGGCGATTGAAAATACGAATCAATTCAAAGGAATTTATCATGTTTTGGGAGGGAAAATTTCTCCAATTGATGGCGTTGGTCCAAGTCAGTTAAATATCCATTCACTAGTGGGAAAAGTAAAATCGGGACAAATTGAAGAGTTAATTTTTGCATTAAGTTCCACAATGGAAGGTGATACAACCAATTTTTATATCTACAAACAAATAAAAGATTTAGAAATAAAGACTTCAACAATAGCTCGCGGAATAGCCGTTGGCGACGAATTAGAATATGCTGATGAGGTTACTTTGGGAAGAAGTATTTTGCATAGAGTTCCTTTTGAAAATTCTTTAAACCGATGATTGTTGAATAATAGTTTTTTACATTTTTGTAATTAGAATTGAAAAGCTATATTTGTTGACAATTTTTATTGAAACAAATGGATAAATTTAAAATATTTTTCACTCTTTTTTTTGGAATTCTATTAACCTCTTGCATACCAACAAAAGATTTGATTTACCTTCAAGAAAATGACAAAAAAAGTGATTTTGATCAGACAGTAGAAACGGTTAATCAAAAACCATATAGACTTCAAGTTAATGATATTTTGAATATTAATATTAAGGCTTTAGATACTAAACTTGTTGAAATATTTAACGCTAATACACAAACAACAGGTGCTATTAATGAACAAGGTGTTTATTTTAATGGTTATCATGTTGATGATCATGGTAATGTAAGAATTCCTGTTTTAAATGAAGTAAATGTTTTAGGAAGAACTTTAGAAGAGGTTAGAATTGCTATTGAAAAGCGATTGCTTGATGAGTATTTTACAAGCGATGCAGGTATTTTTGTAGTAGTTAAACTGGCAGGTTTTAGATATGTTGTTAATGGTGAAGTTGAGTCGACAGGAACAAAAATTATGTATCAAGATAGGGTTAACATTCTTGAAGCTATAGCTAATTCAGGAGATATTACAGTTACTGGAGATAGAAAAGATGTGATTGTTATGAGAAGATTTCCACATGGAACAGAAACCTTTCATATCGATTTGACAGATGCAAATTCAATGAAATCTCCTGTTTTTAATCTTCAGCCAAATGATTATATTTATGTAAAACCTTTGAAGCAAAAAACTTGGGGAACCGGAAAAACAGGCTTAGAATCTTTGACTACAGTTATTACAATTTTGTCATTAGCAACAACAACATTTTTATTACTAAGAAACTAGATCATATCCAATGTTAGATGTAAAAGATTTTTCTTTTTTAGAAAGCAAGAATAGTTTTGATTTTAAAGGTTTTTTAATCAAAATTTTAAGCTATTGGAAGTGGTTTATAGTTTCATTAATTATAACGTTCTCAATAGCGCATCAAGTCAATATTAGAAAACAAAAAATTTATGGTATTGATACTACAATAGCTATAAAAGAAGAAAATAATCAACTTTTTACATCCAATACTAGTTTAATTTTTAATTGGGGTGGAACTTCAGATAAAGTACAAAGTATTTCAACGATATTAAAATCTAGGTCGCACAATGAATTTGTTGTTAATGAATTAAATTATTTTATAGACTATTTTGTTAAAACAGATTATTATTTTCAAGATGTATTTGGACAAGTACCATTTAAAATTATACCAAATAAAGCTGAAAATCAACTTTATCAAACTTTTATTAAAGTCAAATTTTTAGATGAGAAAACTTATCAAGTTAGCATTCCTTTTGAGACAACTTCAGTAAATGTTATTAATTATTCAAATAATACTGTTCAACCATTACAAGTAAAAGCAACAAATTTTACCAAAAACTACCGAGTTGGTGAAATAGTATCATTGCCTTTTTTAAATTGGAAACTTGAATTAGATCCAAATGTTTCATTCAAAAAAGGAGAAGAAGTTCTTGTAAGATTTAATTCTTTCGATGAAACTGTTAGTCGTTTAAAATCAATAAGTGTAGAAATTGATGAAAAAGCAACTTCCATATTGAAATTGAGAATGGAAGGAACAAATAAAAATAGATTAGTAGATTACTTAAATACTACCATTAAAGTTTTAATTGACAAACAGCTTGATAGTAAAAATAAATTTGCCGAAAATACCATAGCATTTATTGATCAAACACTATTTGCCATGGAAGATTCGTTAAATGTTTCCGGAAATAGATTGAAAAATTTCAGTAAAAATAACAATGTACTAGATATTCAAGACAAAGGAGCGAATTTTAAAAATCAATTACTAATACTAGATGTTGAAAAAGATGAAATAGATAGAAAATTATCCTATCTAAACTCTTTAAAAGAATACTTAAACAAAAGTGTTGATTATTCCAAACTACCAGCGCCAACAGTCGTTGGAATAGCTGAGCCAAACATTGTTCAAAATGTAGCAAAAATAATAGATTTATCAGTAAGAAGATCGGATTTAAAACTTTCAGTCAAAGGCGATTTGTTTTATAAAGATATTGATAATCAAATAGGTTCATTGAAAAAAGTTTTACTAGAGAATATAAGTTCTTTAAGAAATACTTTGCAATACGATAATATCAAAGTAACTGATAAACTAAATAGATTAGAAAGTGAAATTACGGTTCTTCCTGAAAAAGAATTAGAATACTTAAACATTTCTAGAAAATACAACTTAAGTGATAACGTTTATAATACTTTTTTACAAAAGCGAATTGAGGCATCAATTATTAAAGAAGCAAACTTATCAGATATACAATTTATTGATCCAGCAAAAGATATTGGAGGCGGATTAATTGGTCCAAGAACAGAAGTAAATTATGTCACAGCTTTTTTTGTAGGACTATTTATACCTTTGATAATTATTTTTATAATTTTCTTCATAAAAAATTCTATTCAAAATATTGATGATATTTCAGTCATTACCCAAATTCCAATTATAGGAATAGTTGGTATTAAGCATTCGGAAAGTAATTTATCAGTTTTTGAAAGGCCGAAGTCGGCTTTATCTGAGTCCTTTAGAGCAATTCGTTCTTCATTACAATTCTTGTACAAAAAGAAAAGTTTATCAGGTTCAAAAACATTGATGCTAACATCTTCAATCAGTGGTGAAGGAAAAACATTTTGTTCTATAAATATTGCAACAGTTTTTGCGTTGAGTGAAAAGAGAACTATTATTTTAGGTCTTGACTTAAGAAAACCTAAGATTTTTGATGATTTTAATGTGAAAAATGATGTTGGTGCAGTGAATTTTTTAATAGGTCAAAAAAAATTAGACGAAGTAATTCAAAAAACCCATATTCCTTATCTTGATGTAATAACCTCTGGACCAATTCCACCTAATCCTTCCGAATTAATTCTTGGTGAGTCCATGAAAGAGATGATGACCGAGTTAAAGAAAAATTACGATTACATTATTCTTGATACTCCGCCAGTTGGACTTGTTTCAGATGCCCTTGAGTTATCACAATATAGTGATGTAACCTTGTATGTGGTTAGACAAAATTTCACAAAAAAGGAAATGTTGACACTATTAAATAATAGGACTAAACGAGGAGAACTTGATAATATTAGTATAATCTTTAATGGTTATGAAAATAAAGCTAAGTACGGTACAGGTTATGGCTATGGTTACGGCTACGGATATGGCTATGGTTATTCTAATGGATATCATGAAGAAGAAGCACCAAGAGGTTTTATCGCTAGACTAAAAAAGATACTATTTAAATAATAAAGTTGATGAGTAATAATAATCAGTCAATATTGATTACTGGTGGAGCAGGTTTTATAGGCTCAAATCTATGTGAATATTTTTTGTCAAAAGGATATAAAGTTACTTGTCTTGATAATTTTTCAACAGGACATAAATATAATATCGAACCTTTTCTTCAAGACCAAAATTTTAAGTTTATTGAAGGCGATATAAGAAATTTAGATACCTGCAAAGAGGCTTTGTCAGGTATCGATTATGTTCTACACCAAGCAGCATTAGGCTCAGTACCTCGTTCAATTAAAGATCCAATTACTACAAATGAAGTTAATGTTTCTGGCTTTTTGAATATCTTATCAGCATCAAAGGATGAAGGAGTAAAAAGGGTTGTTTATGCAGCAAGCTCTTCAACATATGGAGATTCTGAGAGCTTACCCAAAATTGAAGAAACTATTGGAAAACCTCTTTCACCATATGCTATTACTAAATACGTAAACGAATTATATGCTGAAATTTTTAGCAAAACTTATGGTATAGAAACTATTGGTTTACGTTATTTTAACGTTTTTGGTAGAAGACAAGATCCAAATGGTGCCTATGCAGCTGTTATTCCAAAGTTTGTAATGCAATTGATGAACAATCAAAGCCCAATCATAAACGGTGATGGAAACTTTTCAAGAGATTTTACCTATATCGATAATGTAATTCAGATGAATGAACTAGCAATGTTATCTGACAATCCATTAGCTGTAAACACCGTTTTTAACACTGCATTTGGTGACAGAACAACATTAAATGATTTAGTAAATTATTTAAAAATTTACCTGTCAGAATATAATTCAGATATAAAAAATATTGAAATCATACATGGTCCAAATAGAGCAGGAGATATTCCTCACTCATTGGCAAGTATAGAAAAAGCAAAAGAATTATTAGGTTATAATCCTAAATATTCATTTCAAAATGGTTTGAAAGAAGCTGTTAAATGGTATTGGGAGAATTTAAAATAAAAAGAATGAAAATTACAAAAATTTGCTGTATCGGCGCAGGATATGTTGGAGGACCAACCATGGCAGTTATTGCTGAAAAATGTCCGCATATAAAAGTAACCGTTGTTGATTTAAATGAAAAAAGAATAGCAGCTTGGAACGATGTAAATGTTGATAATATACCAGTTTATGAGCCAGGATTAGGCGAAATTGTGGGTAAAGCTAGAGGGAAAAATTTATTCTTTTCTACCGAAGTTGACAAAGCCATTGACGAAGCTGAATTAATATTTATTTCAGTAAATACGCCAACAAAAACCTATGGAACTGGAAAAGGAATGGCAGCCGATTTAAAGTATATCGAACTTTGTGCTAGACAAATTGCTCGCGTTTCCAAAACAGATAAAATAATTGTTGAAAAATCTACTTTACCAGTTAGAACTGCAGAAGCCATCAAAAGTATTTTAGACAATACAGGAAATGGTGTTCAATTTCAAATTTTATCCAATCCAGAGTTTTTGGCAGAAGGAACAGCTGTAGAAGATTTGTTAAGTCCAGACCGAGTTTTAATTGGTGGCGAAACCTCTCCAGAAGGTCAAAAAGCCATTGAAGCTTTGGTAGATGTTTATGCTAATTGGGTTCCAAGAGAACGAATTTTAAAAACCAATGTTTGGTCATCAGAATTATCAAAACTAACAGCAAATGCCTTCTTAGCTCAACGTGTTTCTTCCATTAATGCAATTTCTGAATTGTGTGAAAAAACAGAAGCAGATGTGAATGAAGTTGCCAAAGCTATTGGAATGGATAGCCGAATTGGTTCTAAATTCCTTAAAGCATCAGTTGGTTTTGGTGGTTCATGTTTTCAAAAAGATATATTGAATTTGGTTTATATTTCAAAAGCATTTGGTCTTAACGAAGTTGCCGATTATTGGGAACAAGTAATCATCATGAATGACCATCAAAAAAGACGTTTTTCTAGGAATATTGTACAGACGTTGTATAATACTGTTTCTGGAAAAAAAATAACATTTTTAGGATGGGCTTTTAAAAAAGATACCAACGATACAAGAGAATCAGCTGCAATTTATGTAGCCGATGATTTGATTAATGAACAAGCAAATATAGGATTATTTGATCCAAAAGTTCCTTTCCAACAAGTATTGAGTGATTTGGATTACCTTGAAACTCGTTCCTCCGAAGAAAATCAAAAATACATCAACTCATTTGAAAATCCTTATGAAGCATGTAAAGATGCTCATGCTGTAGCTATTTTAACGGAATGGGATGAATTTAAAGACTACGATTGGCAAAAAATTTATGATAACATGCTAAAACCAGCCTTTATTTTTGACGGTAGAAATATACTAGATGCTGCTAAAATGAAAGAAATAGGATTTGTATATCAGGCAATCGGTTCTTAATAAAATTATAAAAAAAATCATGAATATTAAAATAGCAATTATAGGATTAGGTTATGTAGGATTGCCATTGGCGCGACTTTTTGCGACAAAATTCCCAGTTATAGGATTTGATATCAATCAAACTAGGATAGCTGAACTTAATTCAGGACAAGATTTGACACTCGAAGTAGAAGAAGATATTCTTAAAGCAGTTTTAACGCCTTCAATACCAGTTGATAAGGGTTTATTTTGCTCAGCAAATATTAATGATATCGCCAATTGTAATTATTACATCGTTACGGTTCCAACACCAGTTGATAAAAATAATCGACCAGATTTAACTCCATTATATAAATCGAGCGAAACAGTTGGTAAAGTATTGAAAAAAGGCGATATAGTTATTTATGAATCTACTGTTTATCCTGGTGTAACTGAGGAAGAATGTATTCCAGTTTTGGAAAAAGTTAGCGGATTAAAATTCAATGTTGACTTTTTTGCAGGATATTCTCCAGAGCGAATTAATCCAGGAGATAAAGAACATACAGTTGAAAAAATTCTAAAAGTAACTTCGGGTTCAACTCCAGAAATTGGTCAGAAAGTAAACGAATTATATAAAACGGTTATCACAGCTGGAACACACTTAGCACCAACCATTAAAGTAGCCGAAGCAGCCAAAGTGATAGAAAATTCGCAGCGCGATATCAACATTGCTTTTGTTAATGAATTGGCAAAAATTTTCAATTTATTAGAAATTGATACACATGCCGTTTTGGAAGCAGCTGGAACAAAATGGAACTTTTTACCATTTAAACCGGGATTGGTTGGTGGACATTGTATAGGTGTTGATCCTTATTATCTAGCACAGAAAGCACAAGAAAAAGGTTATCATCCCGAAATCATTTTGGCAGGAAGGCGTTTGAACGACAGTATGGGAGAATATGTTGCTTCGCAAGTAGTTAAACTAATGATTAAAAAAGGAATTGCCATTAACGGAGCTAATTTGCTGATGCTTGGTATTACTTTTAAAGAAAATTGTCCCGATGTTAGAAATACAAAAATTGTAGATGTAGTTCAGGCATTGGCTGATTATGGTATTAAAGTAACTATTTTTGATCCATGGGCAAAACCTTCTGAAGTAAAGCATGAATATAATTTGATCACTACAAATGAATTGCCAGCCGAAACTTTTGATGCTGTAGTTTTAGGTGTTGCACATAAAGAATTTACCTCCATCAATTTTTCTAAATTGAAAAAGGAAAATGGTGTTTTATTTGATGTAAAGGGAATATTAAACGAAATTGCAGATGGCAAATTATAATAAAAAAATCGTTATCACCGGTGGAGCTGGATTTATAGGTTCTCATGTTGTTAGACTATTTGTAAATAAATATCCAAATTATCAGATTTTCAATCTAGATTCATTAACCTATGCTGGGAACCTTGAAAATATCGCCGATATTGAAAAAAAAGAAAATTATCAATTTATAAAAGGAGACATTACAGATGCTGATTTTATAAATCAATTATTTGATAAGCATAAGTTTGATGGAGTAATTCATCTAGCAGCAGAGTCGCATGTTGACCGTTCAATTTCTGATCCATTAGCATTTGTAAAAACTAATGTCATTGGAACTATGAATTTGTTGAATGCTGCAAAATCTATTTGGGCAAACAACTACGAAAGAAAACGTTTTTATCATGTTTCCACTGATGAGGTTTACGGTTCACTTGGTGCAACAGGTTTGTTTACCGAAACTACGTCGTATGATCCAAACTCTCCTTATTCAGCATCAAAAGCAAGTTCCGATCATTTTGTTCGTGCTTATGGAGAAACTTATGGTTTGCCTTATGTTATAACGAATTGTTCCAATAATTATGGACCAAATCATTTTCCTGAAAAATTAATTCCTTTATTTATCAATAATATTATCGAGAAAAAATCATTACCCGTTTATGGAGATGGAAAATATACTCGAGATTGGTTGTTTGTAAAGGATCATGCTGTGGCTATTGATTTGGTTTTTCATGAAGGAAAAAATCATGAAACCTATAACATTGGTGGTTTTAACGAATGGCAAAATATTGACTTAGTAAAGTTGCTTTGCAAAAAAATGGACGAAAAACTTGGCAGAATTGCAGGCGAATCGGAAGAGTTGATAACTTATGTGAAAGATCGACCAGGACACGATTTACGTTATGCGATTGATGCGAGTAAAATTAATCGAGAATTAGGATGGAAGCCGTCGGTTACTTTTGAAGAAGGATTAGGCCAAACCATTGACTGGTATCTTGCTAATGAAACTTGGTTGAAAAATGTTACTTCTGGAGATTATCAACATTATTACGAAAAACAATATTCGTAAATATATAGAATAACAAAAAAAAAGGCTAAATCTTATGAATCTCATAATTTTTAGCCTTTTTTGTTTTTATTTTTTTTCTAAAAAATTTCCTTAGAATGATTTTACATACTCATTGTTAATAAATTATCAACACGAAAACGTTTTCGTTATCTAGTTTTTAATTAGTTTTATAATATTATGAATTAATTGTCTAATTTTATACGAAATTCATTTATTTTAAATAAGAAATAAATAGATTTTGCAATAAAATTTCTGTCAATTTTAAAACCAAAAAACAATTAAAAACTATGAAAAAAACATTACAAAGGGTATTACTGTGTTTTTCCGTTTTTTTATCTATGCCAAGTAATGGTATAGCTCAAAATATTTTTAGTGGAGAACCAGTTCAAGTGGTAGGTTCGTTCAACGGATATGCAACATCACCATACAATTCTGATTACAGAACTACTGGATACAGAAAAGTATCCACAACAGCAAGTAATCCTTCTGATGGAAGAGGACAATGGGCAACAACTATTAACGTGCAAAGTTCAGGTGGAAATGTAAGTCCTATAAATATGTCAGGTGGAGGTGGAAATGGGTTTTTATTTATTTCTGGACCATCGTCTAACCGTTTCCAAAACAAATGGGTATTTAGCGGAGTTGGACAAGCAAGTTTGAATGCGGTTAATGGAATTTCAGCTTTTAATAGCGGAAACGATATGGGTTTAAATATGAGTAATGTTGGTCGTTATACATTTGTATTTAATGATGCTGGTTATACTCAAACCAATGCTAAATACTACGTGGGTTACACTACAAACAATCCTGTAACTGTTTCAAATGGTGGCGTTACTTTTTCAAATGGACAACCAGTCATTTCAATTACTACAAGTGCTAATCCATCTGCTGGAGAGAATGTTTACGTAAGATACAGAGTTTCAAATAATGATTTTACATCATCAACTTCTGTGGTTCAAGCTTCAGGTTCTGGGGTTAACTGGTCGGCAACTTTACCAGCTCAATCATGCGGAAGTACTGTTTTTTACTATGTTTACACAAGCACAAGAACGTTATCTCAAATTAACTCTGATAGTGAGTCAGATAGAAGTTTAACAGTATTACGCTATGACGATAACTTTGGTTCAAACTATTCTTTTAGTGTAAGTCCAGTTCCAACAGCTGGTATTACTAACAATAGCGGAACTACAGTTCTTTCGTGTGGGCAACAAAGTATAAGTGTAACAGCAACTGGTGGTGCAACTTACTTGTGGAATGGTGGAGTTACTCCAAATTCAGCTTCAAATGTATTCACTACTGCTGGTTCATATAGTGTTGTGGTTACAGGTGCAAATGGCTGTACAAATTCAACTTCAATTACAATTACTGGAGTAGTAACTCCTCAAACAGATTATTATGTTGATAATGATGGTGATGGTTTTGGTGCTGGTTCACCAGTGTCAACTTGTGCTAATCCTAATCCAGCTTTATATGTTACAATAAATGGTGATTGCAATGATTCAAATAATCAAATTTATCCTGGAGCTACTGAAATTTGTTGGAATAACGTCCTAGAAAATTGTTCTGGAACTTTGTCTCAAGGCTGTACTCCTGTTGTTGTTAATATGGCTACAGCAAATAACAGTACTTTACCTTCGTTTGCTACTGCGGTTGCTGCATTTAATTACAGTTTTCCCGGAGCAACAACTTTACAGTACCGTTTTTCTTTTACAAACAATCAAACTAATGTAACTGAAGAAGTTGTTTCTACATCACGTTTTGCTGCTGTACCAGTTAGTATAAGAAATTATAATATTAGTTATAATGTTAGAGTTTCTGCTATTATTAATGGAGAAGTTGTGCCTTACGCAGGTAATACAATTACTATATTTAGTCCAGTTGTCCCTATGGCTAAGTTGTCGGCAAATCTTTGTAATTCAAATTTATCATCAATAAATTCAACATTATCATCAACATCAGCCTTTGGTGCAATAAATTATACTTTTAGAATTAGATTGACTAGTGATAATGGTGATGAGCCAACTTATGGTTATACAAATCCATCTACTTCAAGATTTACCAATACTAATTCATTTGTTGGTTTTCCACTTCAATACAACACTTCATACAGTGTTGCGGTTCAATATGAATTTATAGACATAGTAACAGGATTACCTACTTTATCAGGTTATGGTGAAGAATGTACTATAACAACTCCAGCAATTCCTGTTGTAAGTTTAAATAATTCATTTTGTGGTTCAAATGTTTCAAGTCTAGGAGTAACATTAACTTCTCAACCAGCTTCAGGAGCATTACAGTATGAATTTAGAATTCGTCTAACTAGCGATAATGGAATGCCACCTGCATACAATTATACAGTGCCTAGTGCAAGTCGTTTTTCTAGTTTGTCAGCTTTCCAAGGGATAACAATCGATTATGTAACTCAATATTCAATTTCTGTTCGTTACAAACTTTTACACAATGGCTCAGAAATATGGTCTGATTTTGGTCCTGAATGTACTATTACAACTCCTTCTTACCCTGTTACAGAGATTAATCCAGCACAATGTGGAATGACAGGAGTATCGCTAGATCAAACATTTGGCATTGTTCCATTCCCAGGATTCCCTAATTACAGAATTACATTGTTTGAACAAGTTGGGGAAAATTTAATACCTGTTGGTGCTCCAATTATTAGAACGGTACCAAATTTTAAATTGAACATGTTTCCTGGTGCTCAACTTGAGAAAAATTATAGTGCTGCAGTTTCAATTCAAATTGGAGGAAGTTTTAGAGAAGACGGAAAAAGCTGTGATATATCTACTATGACAGTTAATGAAATGCGTTTGTCTAAAGTACAACCTTCAGTTGTTTCCTATCCAAACCCTTTCAATGATACGTTTAACCTTGAAATTAATGGTTTTAATATCAATTCAAGCATCAATGTAAAGATTTATGATCTTCTTGGTCGATTAGTGGAACAACACGATAAAATAGCTAATGAACTAATTCAAAATCCAATTGGTTCTAACTTAACAACTGGAGTTTTCAATGTAATTGTATCTCAAAATGACACTGTAAAAACACTAAAAGTTATTAAAAGATAATTTTTCAAATCATAAAAAGTAAAAAGCCCTCAACTTGAGGGCTTTTTTTATCGATAAAAGGTTTGTAAAAATCGACGAACTAACTTATTGGTAATCATTAACAATTAGTTAATGTTTTATTGCTTAATTCCAAAAAAAATGCTATAATTTTGTAGTTGTCAAAGTTCAAATTATAACATTATGAAAGAAAAATTATTTTGTAATCTAAGGAAATCATGGCTTCTGATTTTGATGATTTTGCCATCTTTTTTTAGTTGGGGGCAAACCCCAAACGGTACACTTGATTTTGGAAATCCAACAAGTGGAACAACTGCAACTACAGCCAATACAGGTCTTGGTGGTGTTAGAGTGGGTACTGGAGGTGGTGGATTTACAATCCAAAATCCAGGTCAATCTATTGGAACTGATGGTGAATTAAGAGGTATTGCGCCTACAGGTGGTTCAATCAACAGTATTGCTGTTACTTCAACTGAGTTTGGTACTGCAGCTAGTACTTTTACAGTTTCTTTTGATTTACATCTTTCAGGTGGTTCTTCTGGAACTTGGTATTTTTTCGCAGGAAATGGTACAGGGTTCAATGCAACTCAATCATCAACATTTACAGGAAATCAAATTTTTACTGGTCTTCGTTGGGTTTTTGGTGCTTCCAATACTATTACTACCAATAATAGAAATGCTGGAAATTGGAATGCAACAGGTTTGTCAGGAACACCTTTTGCTCAAAATACAGCTTACTCAGTTACTATCATAGGTAATAACAGTGCGTCATCTGTCAGCTATACAGGTGGTTCAGTTGCTTCTAATACTTATGATTTGTGGGTTAATGGAGTTTTAGTAGGAGATGATTTAGCAAAAGCTCAATTAGCAGCTAACAGTAATATCAATGCTTTCCGTTTTTATGCTGAAAGTTCTACTAGTAATGTTGCTCAATTAGCTCTTGATAATGTAGTTTGGTATAACACTTGTGTTTTACCTAGTTCAGGCACTCCAACTGTTGTAGCAACACCTTCTATTGCTGCATCAGGTACAGCAGTAGCTACTGATACTTATGTTAATTCAACTAACATAACTTTGTCAACATCTACAGCTAATGCTACGATTTATTATACTACAGATGGCAGTACACCAACAACTTCTTCAAATCAATATTCAACTCCTTTTGCAGTTACAACTTCTACTACTATAAAAGCAGTTGCGGTAGCTGATGGATTAACAAATAGTGAAGTAGCAACAAGAGATATTACAATTGTTAATGCTCCAAATAATGATGCGTGTTCAAATGCTGGAGTACTTACTGTTAATGGTTCAGCTGTTAATGGAAATTTACAATATTCAAGCTTTGTATCACCATTCAACAGAAAAGATGTTTGGTATTCTGTAACACCTACTTATTCAGCAACGCATACAATCACTCTTTCTGATTTTTCAGGTGATGCTGATTTGTATATATTTGATCAATCTTCAAATTGTCCAACCACTTCTACAGATATTGGTTCTTCAATTTTAGATAATCCAGAAGTTATTTCTGTATTCTTAACTTCTGGTGTTACCTATTATATAAGAGTAGCAGCTTGGAATTCAGCGGCTGAAAATACATTCTCTATTCAAGTTACTGCCGATGAACCTCAGCCTTCAATAACTACAAACCCAGTAACAGTGCCTCAGCTTGCGGCTACTATAGGAAGTACAGATACAGAAACAATAGCAGTTAATGGTTTCCTATTAACTGAAGATATTTCAGTAACTCTTGAAGGTACTGACGCTGCACAATTTTCTATTTCTGAAACTAGCTTCACAGTAAATAGTGGAAACGCTTCGGGAAGTTTAGTAATTACGTATCAACCAACAACATTACAAACACAACATGCTGCTTCAGTTAGACTTTCTAGTCTTGGTGCCGATGATGTAGTGTTGACTTTAACAGGAGTACCTTCTTTGGCAACACCTGTAGCAACCGCTGCAACAAATGTTTCTTCTTCTAGTTTTACAGCAAACTGGGATGAAGTTTCAGGTGCAGAAAGCTATGAATTAGATGTATATAGAATGGTTGCTGGCGAAGCTCCAGAACTAGTGGTTAATGGCGGTTTCGAAACAGGCGATAAATCAAATTGGACAGGTTCTAATAATGCTAACTATACAGTTCAAACGTCTTCTCCAAATTCTGGAACTTACTATGCTTCTCGTTCTCAAGGAACAGGTTCATCTGTTCTTCAACAAGATGTTACTGTAGAAATCGGACAAACGTATGTATTCTCTTTCTGGTACAATAACTACAATGGTTCTGATTCTAATGGTTTAAAAAACTATACCATTCAAGGTACATCGGGCTCTAATTATATCGATGCAGGAACTCCTAAGTTAGCCGCAGCAAGTACTTGGACTAAATACGAAAAAACATTTACGGCTACCAGTTCAATTATTAGAATCAGTATAAGAGCTTATCAATTAGCAGATATCGATGATATCAGTTTAAAATTAGCAACTGGTGTAACTTCTATTCAGTATGTTCCTGGTTACGAAGCATTAGCTGTAAACGGAACTTCTCAACAAGTTTCTGGACTAAGTCCTCAAACAGAATACAGCTATGTAGTAAGAGCAACAAGTGGTACTACTACAACTTCAAACTCTAATGAAATCGATGTAACAACACTAGCTGCTCCACCTACATTTGGTACAGTTTTCCAAAGTGGTGATTTAGTATGCGATGGTACTAACGCTACTTTCTTCATCACAGGATTAATTGCCGATAGCGTTTCAAATATTACTTATACTATTAATGATGTTGAATTCACTGCCAATAATGTAGTGGCTAACGCTTCTGGTTTAGCAACACTTTCTATCCAAGTTTTCGAAGAAAACAATGGTCAAAATTTAGTTATCACTCAAATAGAGAGAACAGATGCTACAACAGCTCCTTTTTCTCCAACGACCAACAACACAGTAGTAATTAGTGTTTCTGCTAACCAAACTTGGTATCAAGATACAGATGGTGACGGATATGGAAAAACAGACGTTACTATAGTTAATTGTACTCAACCAGTAGGTTATGTACTTTTAAGCGGCGATTGTAACGACAATAACGCATTGATAAATCCTTTTGCGATAACTATACCAGACTTAAACTTTAAAAATTACTTAATTAACAACAGTAGCATTAATTTAAATGGTGATTCAGAAATTAGTTGTGATGAAGCAATTGCTTATTCAGGTGTAATCGATGTTAATTCGCTGAATGTAAGTTCTTTAACAGGGATTGAAGCTTTTATTAACATAACTGGTTTGTTTTGTGCTAACAATCAATTAACAAATTTGGATTTATCGATGAATACTGCTTTAACTAGTTTAGGTTGTTTAAACAACCAGTTAACTACTTTAAATTTGTCTGCTAATTCGCAACTACTATATTTGGATTCTCGATCAAATCAACTTACAAACTTAAATGTTAACGCCTGTACATCATTAATCTCGTTACTTTGCTCCGGTAATCAGTTAGCCAGCTTAGATGTTTCGACAAACACTGAACTACAACAAATTGATTGCTCTGGTAATCAACTAATAAATTTAGATGTTTCTTCATGTGATAGATTATTTACGTTGCATTGTTCGGGTAATTTACTTTCTAGCTTAGATGTTACAAATAATACGGCACTCAACAGTCTTTTATGTGGTTTCAATCAATTGTCTACTTTAGATGTATCAAATAATAATGTTTTAACTTCTCTTAGCTGTATATTTAATCCTAATTTAACATGTATTAAAGTATCCAATGTTGCTGCGGCTATTTCTAATCCACAATGGATAAAAGATGCAACAGCTATCTATCGATTGAATTGTGAAACACAAACCTTCTATCAGGATATTGATGGTGATGGTTTTGGAAATACATTAATAACAACAGAATCGTTGGAACAACCATCAGGTTATGCAGCATTAAGCGGCGATTGCAACGACAACAATCCAGCAGTTAACCCTGGCGCAACAGAAATTTGTTGGAATGGAATTGATGACGATTGTGACGGATTACAATCAGAAGGATGTTCACCAGTAGTGGTAAACATGGCAACGGCAAACAATACAACCTTGCCATCCTTTGCTATAGCAGTTTCGGCTCAGCCATACAGCTATGCAGGTTCTACAACAAGAACCTACAGATTTACTATTACAAACAATCAAACAGGCGTTTCACAAGAAGTAGCTTCGCCAACACGTTTTGTTACTATACCACAAAACATGCGTAACTACAACGTTAGCTACACAGTAACCGCAGCAGCAGTTATTGATGGAGAGAATGTACCTTATGCAGGTAATACCATAACAGTGTTTAGCCCAGTAATTTCATTAGTGAAATTAGCGCCAGCAAGCTGTGGAGTTACTTTAGCAAGCTTAACGTCAAACATCAGCTCAACAGTAGGATTAAATGCAATCTCATATACTTTTAGAGCAAGATTGACAAGCGACAACGGACCAACGCCACAGTATTACTATGTACAATCACCAAGTAGATTTGTATCGATGAATTCATTCATTGGATTAACACCACAGTATTCTACAAGCTATACAGTAGATGTACAGTTTGAGTTTATTGATGTTATTTCAAATACAGCCGTTCAATCAGGTTATGGAGAAACATGTACAGTAGTAACACCAAGTATTCCGTTAATTGGATTAAGTAGCCCAACATGTGGAACAACAGTAAGTTCGTTAGGAGCAACCATCTCGGCAAGTCCAGCCTTGTTTGCACAACAATACGAATTCAGAATTCGATTGACTAGCGATAATGGTCCAGAACCAACTTATTATTATACAGTTCCAAGCGCAAGTCGTTTCTCAAGCTTATCAGCTTTCCAAGGCGTAACATTACAGTATAGTACTAGTTACACAGTATCGGTAAGATACATGATAATGAATGGAACTACTCCAGTTTGGTCAAACTTTGGACCAGCATGTGCTGTAACAACGCCATCTTTCCCAGTAACGGAGATAACCCCATCATTATGTGGATTATCAACAACAGGCTTAGACCAAACGTTGACTATAGTGCCTTATCCAGGTTTCCCAACATATCGAGTTACTTTATTCGAGCAAGTAGGAGAAGATTTGATACCAGTAGGTTCAATTGAACGTACAGTACCAAACTTCAAATTGAACATGTTTACCGCAGCAACAGTGAACAAAAACTATAGCGTATCGGTAGCAATTCAATTAGGAGGTGTATTTGGACCAGACGGGAAAGCGTGTGACATTTCAACGATGGTAGCGCGTTTAGCTAAAGTTCCATTTGCAGTTGTAGCTTATCCAAACCCATATTCAAGTGCATTCCAGTTAGATGTAAACACATCAGAAACTGCTGGAATTGACATTACAGTATATGATATGGTAGGACGATTAGTAGAACAACGTTCAGTATCAGTTAACGAGATAGAAACAGTAGCAATTGGTGAGCGTTATCCATCAGGTGTTTACAATGTAGTTGTAACACAAGGTGAGCAAACTAAAACACTAAGAGTGGTAAAACGTTAACAATTAGAATTTAGAACTATTAGTTTACTAAAAAAACCCCTTTCGATTTTCGAAAGGGGTTTTTGTCAAATTTTAAAAATAATTATTAATTACTTATCAACTAAAACTAGTTTAAATCAATCTTTCGGAAATTGTTTTGATGATTAGTTCGGAAACTTGTTTACAGTTGGTTTTTCTGAGAATATTTTTTCTGTGATTGTCAACAGTATGTTTACTGATGAATAATATTAACGCAATTTGTGTGCTGGTTTTTCCTTTTACAATTAGGTCTAATACATCTTTTTCTCGTTTTGTTAAGTTGTACGTTTCATGGGAAGTCTGTACTGAAATGTAATCATCAACTTTTACATTATAGTATGATTTTTCACCCTCTAATCCAATAAAAGACAGTCCAGATGGTTGGTTGTTGGATTTTAAATGGGTAATATCCGTTTGTACTCCAATAACACGAATAACTGCTCCGGTATCATCTGTTTGAATAGTAACCGTTTGCATTAATATCCATTTGTAATCACCTTCAACGGTCTTCATTCTATAATCATAACTCACTTTATATTTAAGAACTTGTTCTGGAGTTAACTGACCAAAAAATTCCGCTACTTTTTGTTCGTGTGCTAAAAATCTTTTTTGATCATTAGGATGCATGTTTTCAAAAACATATTGAGGGGAAAAATCTTCAGTATTTTCTACTTTCATGATGTTTTTAACATTCTCGCTAACATATTCAAAAGTTGCAGTAGCTGGATTAAAAATGTAATAATAGTAGTCGCCTACTTGAAAAATGTCTAGTAATTTTTTATGGATTTCTAATTCAAAATTCACATCCATAGGTTTATCCTGATACCTAGCAATTTGATACCAAGTTTTTTTCATTTCGTCAAATTTGAGTAATTCCATATTTTTAAATTAGGTCAATAAATCACTATAAATAGCTATTTTAAACTATTTTCAAAAATAATAAATTTGAATTTTAAATAAAACACTCAAATTAAAAGAATTAAATTCTAATTAATAATTTTAATATAATCAAACTCAAATATGAAAAAGAACTATTTTTATTTATGCATCCTTTTTTTAATGAGCTTTTTGCTTAATGCTCAGCCAGGGGCGAACGATAACACTTTCAACATTACAGTTGGTGAGTTTTTTAATTCTGGTGCTAATGATAATGTTATTACATCGGTAATTCAGTCTGATGGTAAAATCATTATTGGAGGAAGTTTTACTAATTACAATGGTATACCCATAAACAGAATTGCCCGTTTGAATACGGACGGCAGTTTAGATACAACTTTTAATACGGGTTCAGGGGCGAATATTCACGTATCTACTTCCGCAGTTCAACCCGATGGCAAAATAATAATTGGGGGTTTTTTTACTAGCTTTAACGGTAGTTCTATAAACCGTATTGCTCGTTTAAATTCGGATGGTAGTTTAGATACTACTTTTAACACAGGTTCGGGGGCTAATAATACTGTTTGGAACACCGCAGTCCAACCCGATGACAAAATAATAGTTGTGGGAGAATTTATAAGTTTTAATGGCACAACCAGAAACCGTATTGCTCGTTTGAATCCGGATGGAAGTGTTGACACCACTTTTAACACGGGTTCAGGGGCTAACAATATAATTTATACCACCGTAGTCCAACCCGACGGCAAAATAATAATTGGTGGAGATTTTACAAGCTTTAATGGCACTTCCAAAAACCGTATTGCCCGCTTGAATACGGATGGGAGTTTAGACACTACTTTTAATCCAGGTTCGGAGACGAATAGTATTATTTATACCGCCGCAGTCCAACCCGATGGCAAAATAATAATTGGGGGTTTTTTTACAAGTCTCAACGGCATAATCAGAAATTACATTGCTCGCTTGAATCCAGACGGGAGTTTAGACACTACTTTTAACCCAAGTTCAGGTGCTTATAGTGTTATTTATACCACCGCAGTCCAACCCGATGGTAAAATCATAATTGGTGGGAATTTTACAAACTTTAATGGCTCAACAAGAATCTGTATTGCCCGATTGAATTCGGATGGTAGTTTAGATACTACTTTTAACCCGGGTTCGGGGGCGAATAATACTGTTAGGACTACCGCAGTTCAACTCGATGGCAAAATCATTATTGGAGGGGATTTTACTCAATACAACGGAATTACAAGAAATAGAATCGCAAGGCTTTTAAACGCTATTACACCTGTTCCTGACTCAAATGGTATTCTTTATGTTAAGAAAAATTCTAGTGGAAACGGTTCTAGTTGGAATGATGCTTTGGGAGATTTAGCAGAGGCGTTATCCGCAGCTGAAAACAATCCAACAATAACTCAAATTTGGGTAGCTCAAGGTAGCTATGAGTCCGTTGGAACAGGTTTGAAAATGCGTAACAATCTTACTATACTCGGTGGTTTTCCTTCAAACGGTAACCCAAACCTTTCAGATAGAAATTGGAATATTTATCCTACTGTAATAACGGGTAATGGAGTTAGAAGGGTTTTTAATAATGGTTTCTTCAATGCTGAGGCACTCAATAATACTGCTATTCTAGATGGATTTACAATTCAAAACGGGTATAATAATGTTAGTGGTGCAGGTATGTATCTTTTTAACGCATCTCCTATCTTTAGAAATTTAGTTTTTGAAAACAATCTATTAGCTTCAGGTGGTAATGGTGGAGGTGCAATATTTTGTAGAGAGTCCTCTCCTGTTATCTCCAATGTAATTTTTAGAAATAATTCTGCTGCTAATGGTGCTGGTATGTTTAATTTTAATGCTAATCCAACATTGGAGAATGTTACTTTTGAAAATAATCTAGCATCAAACTCCGGTGGAGGTTTGTATAATTTTAATTCTTCACCTGTAGTTTCAAATGCTGATTTTGCATTTAATGAAGCGGGATCTGGTGGAGGAATATATAATAATGGTGGTAATCCAACTTACTTCAATGTAACAATACACAATAATATTAGCAATGGATTTAATGGAGCAGGAGCAGGTATTTACAACCAAAGTTCAAATGCATCTTTCACTAATGCATTAATTTACAAAAATACTTCACAAGGTAATACCTCTTCATATGGAGGAGGTATAAGTAGCCATGACACCACTTTAAACCTCACAAACGTTACATTAGCCGATAATACCGCGTCTGTTGGAAGTACTTGTTATAACTTTTATTCTACAGTTGTTGTTAAAAATAGCATCTTAAAAGGTACTTATTTTAATGATACACAAAGTAATATGAGTTTCTCGAATTCTAATTTTTCGTGGGATGTTTTTACAACCAATGTAACTTTGGTTACTTCAAATATTGTCAACCAAGATCCTTTATTTGTTAATCCTACAGAAAATGATTATAGTCTTACTTCTTCAAGTCCTCTTCTCGATGCTGGAAGAAATACATTCTTTGAAAATTTAACAAACAGTTCAATAGACATATTGGGGAATCCAAGAGTTTTTAATCTCAATCAATTTGGTATTATAGACATGGGAGCTATTGAATATCAAGGACTATGTGATGGAGCCTTAACATTTTTCAAAGATAATGACAACGACGGATATGGTACGGACAATGAAAGTGTTTTAGCATGTACTCAACCAGTAGGTTATGCAGCATTAAGCGGCGATTGCAACGACAACAATCCAGCAGTTAATCCAGGCGCAACAGAAGTTTGTTGGAATGGAATTGATGACGATTGTGAT
>NZ_JACTAC010000024.1 GCF_014486675.1 Flavobacterium macrobrachii | reverse complement strand
AATATTATTTATTGAATATCAAACATACAAAAAAAAAGAAACAACATGAATATATTATCATGTTGCTTCTGTTTTTAATTATCGGAAAAAAAGATTACATCATTCCGCCACTTCCTTGCGTTTCGTTTGCATCTCTTTGTTTACGCTGTAATTCTTTATTTTTTCCACCACCAAACATGTAGTTGAAACCAATGTAGAATGTTTGACTTTCCCAGTAGAAAGCTCCGGTTTGTCGGTAAGGAATGCTTCCGTCAAAAGCAAAATTCATCGTTTCAAAAATATCATTAAAACGCGCTGTGATGCTTCCTTTTCCTTTTAAAATAGTATATGTAGAACCAAGGTCAACACGATACATTGGCGAACGGTCAAATTGTAAACTTAAATCTCTACCGCGATACATGGCAAATAAATTGAAACGTAATTTTTTAGTAGCCGTAAAATTGTGATTCATTCTCGCATTGAAAACAGTTACATCTACTTCAGCTCTTTCTTGGTCACCAGTATTGGCATTTTGAACGGTTCCTCTAACGGTTTTGAAATAACTATCGGCACTTAAATTAGCTGACCACCAAGAGTAAAATTTCAAGTTAGCCGAAGCTTCAATTCCGAAGGCATGGTTGTCATCAAAGTTATCATAGGAAAGAATATCTTGGTTTGGATTATCTGGATTTTTATAGATTACTCTACTGATTTCGTCACTAATTTGACGGTAAAAAGCTCCAGTTGTAATCGAACCAATTTTGGTTGTTCTAGTATAATTTACTTCAAACGAATTGGTAAATTGTGGTTCCAATGCTGGATTTCCTCTTGATTCAACTAATGGTGTTGTCCATTCTCTGATTGGGCTAATTTGTCCAATTCCTGGTCGGTCAACTCTTCGAGAATAATTGAAGTTAAACGAGTTTTTTTCGCTTGCTTTGTAGTTGAAGAAAAGCGATGGATAAGCAGTGAAAATATGGTCTTTTACATTGCTTTTATCGTTTATGTTTTCGGATGGATTGCTTGATGTTATTACGTTTTCAAAATCAGCATCGATGTCGTAGTTTTCAATTCTAACACCAACTTGTGCACTCCATTTATTCCATTGTTTTCCAATATTTGTATAGAATGAGTGAATTTGTCTTTTGAATTCAAAGTTCGAATTTCCGTCACGATTGTAACCAACAGAAGCTTCGTTTATATTTTCATCAAAGTTATTCGTAATTCTTTGAATTCTACTTTCGGCACCAATTTCTAGTTTTACAGTTTCAGAAAGTGGATTTACATAATCGATATTTACTTGAAGTGAATTAGTAACTCGGTTAATGTCATTACTAGTTAAAGTAGTTGAAGTTGGATTAATTTGTCCTAAGTTAAAATCGGTATATTCTGGACCTTTTGTATTAGAAAAATTGGTTTGAAAATCGATAGTTTCGCCTTTTTTGTCGAAATCATGTTTGTAAACCATGTCATAGGTTTGGGTGAAATTATCGTTTCTTGAATCAAATAATTGACGAGAATCGGGTTGACCTGCATTTAGATAATCAACAACTGTTAAACCTCTTCCACTTCCGTCAACAATGTTTTGATTAGTATAAAACGATAACGTATTTTTATCATTGATGTAATAATCTATTCCAAATTTCACTAAATGAGAAGTGTTTTTGTTTCTAAACTCAAAGTCTTGCTCGTTCTCTAATGTTGGTCTGAAACTATCGATAAATCCATTATTAGCATTAATTCCGTGGTTGAAACCATAGTTGGTATAGAAATTTACTTTTCCAACTTTGTAATTTAAGTTCAAAGCCGAATTTACCTTTGGCGTAATTCCAAAAGTTACACCCGAATTAATACTTCCGTTGAAACCTTCGTTAGCATTTTTATGCAAAATGATGTTGATAATTCCACTCATTCCTTCTGGATTGTATTTTGCTGAAGGATTGGTAATTAATTCCACTTGTTTGATTGATGAAGACGGAATTTGTTGTAATAATTGAGCTGCATCAATGTTTGACGGTTTTCCATCAATAAGAACTCTAACGTTAGAATTTCCTCTTAAACTTAATTCTTTTGTTTGCGGATCGATGCTAACGGTTGGAATATTGTTCATTATTTCGGAAGCTGTATTTCCCGAAGCAATTAAATCTTTACCAACGTTTACAATTTTTCTATCAATTTTTTGCTCGATAGTAGAACGTTCTTTAACGATTTCAACTGTATTTAATTGAACCGCATCTTCTTCTAAAAAGATACTGTTCAAGTTGATGTTTTTATCAGCTTCGGATAAAGTAATGTTTTTAATGATTTTTTTGTAACCAATAAATTGAATTTCAATTTTGTATGGTTTTAAAGCTAGGTTTTTAATGTTGAAACTACCATTTTCTTGTGTAATTCCTCCAGTGATGATTTTGTCGTTTTCAAAAATTGAAACATTTACATAAGGCAAAGGTTGTTTACTCGTGTTATCAATTACTTTACCAGAAACCGAACCAGGATTTCCAGAACCTTGAGCAAAAAGTAAAGAGAAATTACAGATGACAAGAATGAGTAAAATTTTAAATTTCATTTTTTGATGATGATTAGATATTTTGAATGTTTACTATTTAACAATTGTTAAATGTTGCTTAATAGACTGCTACAACTCTTTTTTATTACAGAAAATAAATAAAAAAACTCTCAAAAAAATTGAGAGTTTTCTAAAACATGGTTTATGTAGGTTATCGCTTCATAGCGAAATGGGATTTGAATTCACGCTGTTGTTGGTCTTCATCTGTGTATGAAACTGTAAACCAATAATCGTCAGAGTTCATTTGATTTCCGTTATAAGTTCCGTCCCAACCTTGACCATTTGGTCTTATTTGCTTAAGAACTTTGCCATATCGGTCATAAATCATGATTACAGCATTTGTTTGATTTTTTAAATCTCCAATATTCCAAGTATCGTTATAGCCATCGCCATTTGGAGTAAAGAATTTTGGATAATTAATTACCAATGCTTGGATAGTTGTTGAACCACATTCGTTTTTATCTCTAACAGTTATGGTATGAATTCCAGATGTTACATTTTCAAAAATATTACTGTCTTGAAATTGACCATTATCTAATTGGTATTCATAATCTCCACCTAAACCGGTTGCAGTTATAATAATTCTTTGACTATCAGAAAAATCATCCTCAACAACATAAGTTACTTCCGCAGGTTCAGATTGTTGTACAGTAACTTCAATTACTTCTGATGAACATCCAGTTAAGATATTTGTAACAACGATGGTGTATATTCCTGGGGAAACTGCGGTATAAGCAGTGTTTGTGCCTACAATTTCGCCGTTTTCATTTTTCCAAACAAATGTATGTTTTGTAGCGCTTAAACCACTATAGATTGTATATGATTTTAAAAGATTTCCTGTTTCATTATCAATACAAACGTAGCCATCAAGCGGAGTTGGTTCAGGTAATTTGTTTACAATAATTGTAATTGGTTTTATGTCAAAACAATTTGGAGCTAATGTATTACTTACTCTAACAAATACAGATGTTAATTCTGTTGAGGTAATTGCATTAGTTTGAGCCAAAGCATCAGCATTGTTTTCAAAATATTGTATGTTGAATTCACTTCCAATTTGACTTCCCAAAATTTCTGAATTTAATGAAGATAAATCAAATAAAGTAATTCCATCGTTAGTTCCATCTTCATCACAAACAGTTCTTGAAGTTAAAGCTACGTTATTAGCAACAGGAGTATCAATAATTGTTACTATGAATGAACTTTCGTCACTACACACTGGTAAAAAATTAGCTTCAAGATAAATATATATTGTCTGAGTTTGATTTATAACTTGACCTGGGAATAATTGTGTGCCAGTTCCATTGGAACCAGTGTAGTATTTACCAATAGTTAAATTTGGTAAAATATAGTTTTCACAAGTCGTTATATTAGGTAATTCATCTACGTTGAACACGTTTACATAAAAGCTTTTTTCACTTTGACAATTTGGTGTTGTACCTGTTTCTGCATAGACATATATTGTTTGTGGAGAAGTAATTGCCGTTCCTACTGGAAGCATAGTTTCTGTTCCATTTGGTCCAGTATAATAATTACCAACAGTTAAGGCAGGTAGTTCATTAGAATTACAAGCATTAACATTTGATATAGGATTAATTACAGGAGTATGGTTTATTGTAACAGTAAACATATTCTCTGCGCTACAAGAAAATGAAGTTCTAATTAAAGCTTCTTTATATACATATATATTTTGCGTGCTAGTAATTACAGAACCAGCGGCTAATTCAATACCAGAACCGTTTGGACCACCAGTTGCAGTATAGTAATGATTATCTAAAGAAAGTGAAGGTAAAATATAGCTATCACAAACTTCTACATTACTTGGTTGATCTGCGGTTGTTGAAAAAACATTGATTTGAAAGCTATTTTCTTTACTACATTGAGGAGTTGTATTTGTTACAGCATAAATATATATTCTTTGGCTTGAAGTGATAACTGTTCCTGCAGGAAGCATTGTTCCACCTCCATTTGGTTCAGTAAAATAATTTCCAACATTTAATTGTGTCAAAATATATTGATCGCAAATATCAATATCAGCTCTTGAGTCAATAGCAGGTAAAGAGTTAATCATAACAGTAAAACTAGATTGATTAGCGCAACTAGAATTTAATCTTTCAAAGATATAAATCGTTTGAGTCGATGAAATGATATCACCAGCATTTAGCATAGTTCCAGTTCCATTGATTCCAGTGTAATAATCTCCATTTGTAATAGAAGGTAATGTATAGTTTTCACAAGCAGAAACATTTTCTAAAACATCGACTGGTGGTTGTGAGAAAGTTAGAGTAAAAAATAAATTTTCAGTACAATTATTTTGTCCACTACTGGTTGGTGCATAAATATAAATAGTTGAGTTAGTATTTATAACTGTACCTGCAGGTATAATTTGTCCTGTACCGTTTGGTCCAGTGTAATATTTCCCAACTGGTAAATTTGGTAGTGTATATCCATTACACTGATTAATATTTGCAGGTTGATTGATTCCAATAAAAACGCCAAATATATCTTGATCTGTACAAGGGTTATCTCCACCAGTTGTAGCAAAAACATATATTGTTTGATTAGCTGTTATAACAGTTCCTGCTGGAATTTCATTTCCATTTCCATTAGATTGTGTGAAATATTTACCAACAGTTAATGGAGGCAAAGTATACGATGTACATTCAAAAATATCTGGTCTGTTTCCAGCTTCAATAGTTGGAGATATAGTTACAGTAAAGCTGTCATCAACTGTACATATTGGTTCCACAGTAGTTTGATAGAAAAAATAAATAGTTTGAGTTGAACTGATAACGGTTCCAGCATTTATTTGGGTTCCATTTCCTCCAGGTTGAGTATAATATTTTCCTTTAGATAAAGCAGGTAAAGTGTAATTACCACAATTAAAAACGTCATCTGGAGCAAAATTATCAATGTCAATAATAGTTACAATGAATGAACTACTGGAAGAACATGTATTTGGTCCATCAGGTTGGTTAAAGATATAAATTGTTTTAGTTTCGGTTATAACATCACCGGCAAACATTGGTGTTCCACCTCCATTTGGAGCCGAGAAATAATTACCATTAGTAATTGTTGGTAGAATATATTCTGTACAAACTGTTATGTCTTCAAGTTCATCAACTATAGGTAATGGATTTACAATAAGTTCAAAACTTGTTAAACTAAAACAGTCTGGATCACTTGTATTTTGAACTCTAACAAATATAGTTCTATCAGTTGATTGGTAAAAAGTTGTATTGTTTAAAAAAGTTCCTTGACTAATTGGGTTGTTATTGTTAGTCGCATCTAGTTGAGATGTGTGAAAAGTAACGGTATAAATTTGAGGAGATTGATTTCCTAATATTGTACTTCTTAAATTAATCAAATTGAAAATTGCAGTATTGCCTCCAAAAGTTGTTTCACATTTTATCAAATTATTAGGCTGATTTGCTACAGGTGCAGGCGCAGTTAATAGCTGAAATGTTTTCACCACAAAACATCCACTTGGAACCTGAACTCTTGCAAAAATAGTTGTATTTGAAGAAACTGTATATTGAAGAGGTAAAGGATTACTATTTGAATTTGCCTCAGATTGTGAAGCATGATATGTTACCAATGTACTTGGATTTAAACCAGAGAGTAAAATAGGTGTGTTTGAAGCCAAGTTATAAGTATAACTTGACGCACCAGTATTACAACGATATAAACTGTATGGTGTTAAAGTCGAAATTTGAGATGTATATTCAATTGTTATCGTGTTGGTAACAGCTGAACATGCTCCAAGCATATTTTGATAAGTAACACTGTAAGTTCCAGCTTGAGAAATTGTTAAATTTGGTTCTGTTTCTCCTACCAATATATCTTCGCCATGTTTCCATACAAAAGTGTATGCATTTTCATCTAGTCCAGTTTCAATAGTGTACTGACTTCCTACACACAAAGCGGTATTATTAGCTATTGTCAAGTCTTCTCCAAGAACATCTTGTCCAATATTAAAACTATTTGAGGAAATAAATATTGCTGAGTCTGATTGATAATCAAGTCTATCAGCAATTACTAATTTTATGTGATAAGGAACACCAGCTGTTAAAACAGAAGAAGCTGTTAAAACTTTTGTTTGTCCATTAAAATTTATAGCAGAAGAATTTGCATTGGAACCACCATTAAATCTACCAAAAAATTGTTGGTTAGATGATGGACATGATGAATTGTATAAAAAATCTCTAATCGTAATTACAGAAATTGGATCATTTGTATTTGGAACAACTGCCAAATTTGTAGTTTCTCCTGTATTGAGATTTGTTAACAAAAAAGCAAAAGCATCAGAATATTGACATTGAAAGTTACCGTATTCTTCTGATGCAAATACAAAATCAAAACTAAAGTTAGTAGAAATTGGTGTAAAATCAAATTCTAAAACGGTAGCGTTTGAAGAAGTCATTGGTATTCCTGCAGCTGCTAGTGTTGCCTCTAAAGTTGCATCACCGGTCCAAGCATTGGTACCATCATTTAACATTGTTGAATTTGGACCTGCTGCATTAGAGGCGTTTCCTGTGCTCAATACAACTCCACTTTGTAAAGGAAAATTTGGATTCGTATTTTGGAAAAAACCAATTCCGTTCGTTGAACTAAAATTTGTACCAGTTTTCCAACTAATATTACTTGCAGAAACACATGGTGAGTTAATAAGTATGTTATTAACTAGTTGTGGTACTGTATGACTTGTTGAACTAACAGATATTGGCTGTGATAATCCAACTGCAGATAATAACAAAGTAAATAAGAGTAATAGCTTCTTCATAATTTGGGGATTTTGACATGACAAATATTGCACATATTAACGTTAAAACGCAAAAAAAATCGATGAAATACATAAAACAAACAAAAAACAATATATAAAACTTACAAAATTATTTACAGTTGTGTCATTTTTGTTCGATATTAAAATCTTGTATAACTATTTTGATTAATCCTTATCTTTGCCAACTTAAATTAATAATCATGAATGTATCCGAAATTATATTGCCACACATCAAAAAATCTATTGAATTAGTTTTCAATACAGCTGTTGAAAAAATTGAATTTCAACAAACCAGGAAAGATTTTGAAGGCGATATTACGATGGTGATTTTTCCGTTACTGAAAGTAATCAAAGGGAACCCTGTTGAAATTGGTACTAAAATTGGTCAATATTTAGTCGAAAACACTCAGGAAGTTGTTTGTTTTAACGTAGTTTCTGGGTTTTTGAACCTAGTAATTTCGGATGCTTATTATCTTAATTTTTTCAACGAAATAAAAGATAATGAAACCTTTGGATTAGTTTCGGCTTCGCCAAATGAAAAGGCGGTAATGGTTGAATATTCTTCGCCAAATACCAATAAACCTTTACATCTTGGTCACGTTCGTAATAATCTTTTAGGATATGCAGTTGCCGAAATCATCAAAGCTTCGGGCAAAAAAGTGTATAAAACCCAAATCATCAACGATAGAGGAATTCATATTTGTAAATCAATGTTAGCTTGGCAAAAATTCGGAATCGGACAAACGCCTGAAACAGCTGGTTTGAAAGGTGATAAACTGGTTGGAAATTTTTACGTAGCTTTTGATAAACAATATAAATCTGAAATTAAGACTTTAATTTCTGAAGGAAAAACAGAAGAAGAAGCAAAAAAATTAGCTCCAATTATATTAGAAGCACAACAAATGCTTTTAGATTGGGAAGCTGGAAAACCAGAAGTAATCGAGCTTTGGAAAAAAATGAACCAATGGGTTTATGATGGTTTTGCACAAACCTATAAAAATCTTGGAGTTAATTTCGACAGTTATTATTATGAATCAAATACCTATTTATTAGGAAAAGAAGTCGTTCAATTTGGATTAGAAAAAGGAATTTTTGAAAAAGATCCTGATGGTTCGGTTTGGATTGACTTAACTTCTGACGGATTGGATAGAAAAATCGTGTTGCGTTCTGATGGAACTGCCGTTTATATGACACAAGATATTGGAACTGCAATTCAGCGTGTAAAAGATTTTCCCGATGTTGGCGGAATGGTTTACACCGTTGGGAATGAACAAGATTACCATTTTAAAGTATTGTTTTTGATTCTAAAAAAACTTGGTTTCGAATGGGCAGAAAATCTTTTTCATTTGTCGTATGGAATGGTAGAATTGCCTTCGGGAAAAATGAAATCACGTGAAGGAACTGTTGTTGATGCCGATGATTTAATGGAAGAAATGACCAAAACCGCTGGAGATATTGCTTCTGAATTGGGAAAACTTGATGGTTATTCTGATGAAGAAAAAGCAAAATTGTTTAATATCATCGGACTTGGTGCGTTGAAGTATTATATCTTGAAAGTTGATCCAAAAAAACAAATTTTGTTCAACCCAGAAGAATCAGTTGATTTTGCTGGAAATACTGGTCCGTTCATTCAATATACTTATGCCAGAATTCAATCTATTTTACGTAAAGCCGATTTTGATTTTGTCACACTTAGCCCAGTCGAAGTGCTTCATAATAAAGAAAAAGAATTAATCAAACAGATTGAACTTTATCCAGAAGTAATTCAAAATGCAGCTCAAAATCACAGTCCGGCATTGATTGCAAATTATACGTATGATTTGGTGAAAGAATACAATTCGTTCTATCAATCGGTTTCGATTTTAGGTGAAGACAATTTAGATAAAAAGATTTTTCGTGTACAA
Organism: Flavobacterium macrobrachii; assembly: GCF_014486675.1. GTDB lineage: Bacteria > Bacteroidota > Bacteroidia > Flavobacteriales > Flavobacteriaceae > Flavobacterium > Flavobacterium macrobrachii. The sequence continues at coordinate 32,021 of NZ_JACTAC010000024.1, read as the reverse complement.
CTTTCCAAAAAAGTAGCCGATACTATAAAATCTGGATTTACTTTACTCGGAATAGAAGTTCCAGAAAGAATGTAAAAACAAAAAGCGATTGAAATTTTCAATCGCTTTTTTATTAGTTCAAAATCAATGTGTATTGAATTTGATGTAACTTCAAAAATTCATCTTTTTTTTCAAAATCTAATAAAAACCTTAATTCTTCTACTTCTTGACGATCAAGCAAAATAATAAAGTTTGTTTGAAATGTTGGAATTGGAATTCTCTTGGGATAAACCGAATTTTTATATTCATTTTCCCAATAATCACAATCAATTTTTCCAATAAAAGCAATGAAATCATATAATTCCTCACTGTTGAAATTGAAAGTTAAATTTCTAAACGAAAGATTAAATGTTCTATTTTTGGGACAGAAAAGCAAAATTCCGTTTGAAGTTTTATTGAGTGTTTTGAAATTACACATAGTTTTGAATTGTTTTTATTTTACAATAAAATCATCAATTATTTTGTTTACTTCATCCGTTGAAGCATCGGCTTTTAAATCAAATAAATGCATAAAAAGTGGTTTCTTTTCAACTGATTTTTTTAAAGTTAAATCCTTGTCTTTAGCAAATTCAGCATCCCATTTTGCTCTAACTTTTTTCCAAACTTCTTTGTTTTTTGTCCACCAATTTATACCAACGTTGCATTTGCTGTCATCAACTTTGGTATAGGTATCATAACCTTTTTCCTGAGCTAAAACATAATCTTTTCCGTTTTCATCACGAATGATTTTGTCATTATCTTGCTCGTGTAACCAACCATAAGAAGTAATTTCATGGATATTTCTTCTTTTTAAAACATTATAATCATCTCTTTTAGTGTGTTCTCTTCTTGGTAACGGTGCATCGGTTGTATTTTGCCAAAAAGTTCTACCGTCAACATTTATCCAAGTTCCGCTTCCTTCATATCTAGGACTATCATCAACTTGATATACTTTCTGCGTCCATTGGCCTTTTACCTCTTTTGCATCAAGTTTTTTGTATTTCCAATTGGTTTCTTTGTTGAACTTATAAAGTTCTGTGTTTTCAAATAGCCAATCTTGTCTCCAGTGTTTTACAATGTCGTTTTCTTCTTTTCCTGTTATCAGAATGTGTTGTAGCACAATTTTATTGTCTGTATCTTCTAATAATTCTACCCATTCTAATGCTTTTTCGTGCTTTGTTTTTGATGGAACATACTTCGCAGTGTCTTTTGGATACGAAAATGTTTCAGCAAAATTGAATTGTACTTCATAACAACCACACATTGATCTTATGACTTTTTTGTCTTGTTGTTTTTTTGCTTCCTGACTGTTTCCGTTGATAGCTACTAGTAGCATCGAAGCCGAAACTAGAAATGATTTGGTTTTCATGTGATTAAGAATTTAGTTTAAAATTTATGCTGCAAATTTATTAAATTAATTTAGAATAAATAAAAATAAGATATATATTTGTCAAAAATTATTTAGAAACAATCTTAATAATGAAAATAAAAAAACACATAGTTCTAATATTTATTACAGCTTTTGGGTATGCTCAAAACGATACAATTACTGAAAATAAACTCCAAGAAGTTGTGGTTACAGGTCAGTTTGAACCTCAATCTATAAAAAAATCAGTGTTCAATGTTCGAGTTATTACCGCTAAGGATATTCAAAATTTAGCTGCCAATAATTTATCGGATGTTTTAAATCAATATTTGAATATTACCGTTAGACCAAGCGGAGTTGATGGTCGATCTACCGTTTCATTATTTGGACTTGATGCGCGATATTTCAAAATAATGGTTGATAATGTTCCGCTAGTTAACGAAGCTGGTTTAGGAAATAATACCGATTTGTCTCAAATTAATCTAAATGATATTGAACAAATTGAAATTGTTGAAGGTTCAATGGGTGTAACTCATGGTGCCAATGCTGTAACCGGAATTTTGAATATTATTACCAAAAAATCTTCCAAGGATAAATGGAATATTTCGGCAACTGCCCAAGAAGAAACTGTTGGCGAGGAATTTGAATTTTTTGATAAAGGAAGACATATTCAAGCAATAAAAGTTTCAAATTCAATAAGCGAAAATTGGTTTGCGAGTATAAGTGCAAATCGAAATGATTTCCAAGGTTTTTTAGATGGAAAACAAGGAAAAAACCATATTGAAAACGATGGTTTACGGGGTAATCGTTGGCTTCCGAAAGAACAATTAAACACAACAGCACTAGTTGCATTTGCTAAAAATCAATTTCGAATTTTCTACAAATTTGAATATTTAGACGAAAATATTGATTTCTATAACAGTACAGTTCAATCGGGTTTTAATTCGGAATTAGGTTCGTATCGTTATGCTGATGACAAACGTTATTTGAACAATCGATATTTTCACAACTTGAATTCTACGGGGAAAATCTTCAATAAACTGAGCTACAATGTTTCGGTTTCTCATCAAAAGCAAGAGCGAAGCACTGAAGATTTTAGATACTATTTGTTTACACGAAATGAAGCAAATAATGTAAAAATCAAAGATCAATCCATGGAAACATTTTATTCTACAGGAACAATCAGTAATTTTTTTTCTGATAAAAAAGTGGCTTTACAATTAGGATATGAATTGGTTCACAGCAGAGGATTTTCATTACCAGTTCGTGAAACATTAGAAAATTATGACTTCTTTGCTTCTTCTGAAATCAATGCTTCTGAAAAACTTTCAATTCGTCCTGGAATTCGTTTTTCGGCACAATCAAAATTTAAAAATCAACACGCATCATCGCTTGGTTTACGCTATTTGTTTTTAAATGATTTTGAGCTTCGTGGTTCGTATGGAAACTCATTCAGAACACCAACATTTGAAGAACTTTATTATTATTTTGTAAATGATAGTCATTTTTATATTGGTAACGAAAACCTTATTCCCGAAACCAGTACTTCTTATGAAATCAGTCTTAAAAAATCAGTTTCATTGACTTCTGGACTGAAAGTTTCAACAAGTTTTGCAGGAAGCTTTCTTGATATTGACGATAAAATCGATATGGCATTAATCCGAATTAATCCAAGCACATTGATTAGAGAATTTCAATACATCAACATTAGTAAATATAAAATGTGGAATTTTTCGACGATGAACCAATTCAAAAAAGGCAATTGGAACTTGAATTTTGGCGCGGCATTGGTTGGAATTTCTCAAAAAATCGAAAATCAAATTTTTGCTTCCAACGAAAAATTTCTGTATTCATTTAACATAAACAGTAACATTTCTTATTTCGTTCCAAAATGGCAAACCACTTTTTCTGCCTACTATAAATACAACGGGAAAACGCAACAATTTGTTGAAGGCAACTCAGAATATATCATTTCAACCATTGATGCTAGCAACTGGCTTGATGCTTCCATCCGAAAATCATTTTTCAAAAACCAATTGGAAGCAACCATCGGAGCAAGAAATATTTTGGACATAACCAATATTAATCAGACTAGAGCAAACGATGGCGCAGCACACGGAACATCGTCAAATATTATGCTTGCTTATGGTCGTTCCTACTTTTTTAAACTAACGTATAACCTTAATTTTTAATATATAAATATCATGAGTAAAAAACAATTTTTAACCTTAGCTGTTGCAATAGCAACACTTGCTTCTTGTTCAAGCGATGACGATGGACCAACAACTGAAATTCCATCAGTTGGAGCAGTAGTTCAACCAAGTGTTGGCGGAGCAAATCAACCCAACCAAGTCTATTTAGATTTAAGTTCCGAAGAATTTACAGCAGTAAACAGAGCTTCGTGGGATTTTGGATTTTCAACCGGTTCCGATTTTAGAGTTGTAATCAATGGTTCATTGAAAATGGCAGTAAAAAAACTAGAAACGGCTGATATTACTTTGACACAAGTTTCAGATGATGCTGTGGCAGTTGGCGCAGGAACAAATCCTTCAAGTAATGGTTATTGTGACAATCCAACTGGAATTTTAGCTGGAAACGGTAACGGAATTGGAACTGCAATTGCTGAAATTTCGGCTAATGATGCAGATAATAAAGTCTATTTAGTAAACCTAGGTTTTGCGGTTTCAACAACTACTCCAACCGTTGGTTCTGTTAGTATTGATGGTGATGCTCGTGGATGGAAAAAAGTTAGAATTCTACGAAATGGTAATGGATATAAAATTCAATATGCCGATTTAGCATCAGCAATTTTCCAAGAGAAAACCATTTCTAAAAATGATGATTACAATTTTACATTTTTTAGTTTAACAACTGGAACAACAGTTCAAGTTGAACCAAAAAAAGACAAATGGGATTTGAATTTTACCACTTTTACAAACTATGTAAATTTTGGAACCGAAGTAACTTATGGATATTCTGATTTTATTGTATCTAACATGAAAAGTGGAACAAAAGTATATCAAGTTTTAGTTGCTGATGGCGGAACTTATGAGAACTTCACTATAGCAAATGTTGTAGAAAATAACTTTACAGTTTCGGCTTCAGACCAAAGAATTATTGGTTCAAACTGGAGAAATGGCGGCGGACCAGGAACTTTGCCAAGTGTTAGAACCGATCGTTTTTATGTAATAAAAGATGTTGTTGGAAATTACTATAAAATTAGATTTTTAGCCATGACAAATGATGCTGGAGTAAGAGGAAATCCAGTAGTTGAATATGCAATTTTAAATTAATAAAAATATGAAATCACTAAAAATAATATTTATCATCTTCAATTTAATTTTAGGCGGAATGATGATTTATGGCGGAATGAAAAAGTTTGAAAAACCGTCACCAAGCCCAACAGAAATCGTAGAAAAAGTAAAAGCTGGACAAGAAGTTGCACCAAGTGTTGAAATCTTAAAAATTAAAAATTACATCTTTGGGATGAAACAAACTGGATATTTTTGGCAGTTTTTAGGAATAGTAGAATTGCTTGTTGGTCTGCTTTTAATCAGTCAACGTTTTTCGCTTCTTGGCGCAATTATGGCTTTGCCAGTAACAATTCATATTTTTCTATTCCATTTATTTTTGGAACCACACGAAATTGGTGAATTAATTCAAATGACGTTTTTGCTTATTATCAACTTATTGATTATTGCTAAAGGATATAAACATTGGAAAGGAATTCTCTCGGATAAAAGTCTTTTGAAGTTGAGTTAAAATGTTTGCACTAAAAAGGTCGAAATTTTTTTTCGACCTTTTTTTATTCTAAAAATTCAATTTGATATTAAAATTAGGTGTCATTTCTAGTGAAAAAGTATCCACACTTTCCACCGAATTATTAGCTGAATTTACTCTGTAAAAACGATTAATACTATTTTTAGTATTCAATAAATTGAGAACAGAAACTGCAGTTTCTAGTTTCATTGTGTCGTTCAAATTCCATTTTTTTGAAGCAGAAAAATTTACTTGAAAATAGTCTTCAAGTTTGCTATTGTTTGGAGAATTATATAAAATGTTTGGTTCGGTTTCAGTTACTGTAAAAGCAATTGGAGTTGTGATTGGTCTACCAGTATGCCATTTGGTTCCAAGAGCAAATTTTACTTGTTTCCATTCATAAATTCCTGCCCAAGAAATGGCATGTGTTACTTCAAAATTATTTGGAAAAACAGCATTGTTTAATTGATCAAAATCATATTTATTGTCATTAAATGAATAACTTAGCCAAGAATAAAAGTGATTGAATGTTTTTTGAATCAAAAATTCTGTTCCAAAAACTTGATAATTTCCAACTGATTTTTCTAACTCAAATTGATTTTGAAATCCTTGACTGCTTGTTGTAATTCCAGTGATTTTTTTATAAAAATTATCAAGTGTAATCAACCAATTGTTCTTTTTAAAATTGAACCCAATCGAAAATTGATTGCTTTTTTGAATAGGAATTGTACTGTTGTTAGCCAAAGTCCATCTTCTTTTTTCAACACCAAGAAAATCTTGCTGTAAATCAATAATTTGAGATAAAGTTTGGCTTTTTTGTTCGGCTAAAATTTCCAATCTAATACTTGAAGTTAGGGATTGGTTGAATTGTAATCTTGGTTCAAGAACGAACTCATTAAATTTGTCAAAATAATTGACTCGCAATCCAGCATTAATTAAAGTTTTTTTACTTTCAGGTTCATAAATTCCTTCAACAATTCCAGCATGAGTAAGTAAGACATTTGTTATTGTTCTTGAAAATATTGGTAAATTAATATCATCAAAATTAGTAACACCAGTTTCGTTAAATTGATAACCTGAGTTTAATGTAAAACTAGATGATAGTTTGTTGGAATTTTTAATTTTCAAACTATAATCCAGAACTTTATTTCTTTGCAATAAAATTTGGTCATTTTCAATTGATTTATTGTTTGATTGTAAATCATATTGTGATAGGTAAGCCGTTATTTCGGTAAAATTGTTTTTGTTCCAATTGGTTTTCCATCGAAATGTACTTCCAAAATTTTCTTGAGTAAGTTTACTGTTTTCGCTTAAGTTGGATACTGTTTGATTAAAATCTAACGAATTTTCGATTACTAAAAAATCAATGTTAAGTTCATTTTTTGTTCCAATTTTTTGTTGATATTGAAGACTTACATCATAAAAATAAAAATCAACATCGTTATTGTAGTTGATAATTTGATTGTCATTCAAATCGGTAATAACTGTGTTTTGAAAAATTCGATTACTGTAGTTTTTGTAGGTTGGCGACGAGAAAAAGTCCGTCAAAGAACGTCTTCCAGCTAAAGTTACATTTGCTTTATCAGAAACTTTAATTTTAGAAAAAAATTCGGCACTAATTAAATTAGAACTAAGGCTCGAATGGGTTTCTTCAATAGTGTTACTTCGCGATGAAATGGTTACTAAACTGGAAACACTTTCACCAAAAAAAGCCGAACTTCCGTTTTTTGATATGGTTATTTCTTGGGATAATGATGGATTAAAAGCTGAGATTAATCCAAAAAAATGTCCAGTTTGAAAAATCCTCATTCCGTTCCAAAGGAATAAATTTTGGTCATGCGTTCCGCCACGAACATTAATATTAGAAATAGTTTCATCAACGCTAATAATTCCTGGAACTTGTTGCATGGTTTGTAACATATCGGGTTCGATTAAACCAGGTAGAATTCCAAATTTTTTCGGTTTAATTTGAATGGTTCCATCATTTTTTTTAATGATACCAGTTGCTATATAACGTTGTGTTATGACTTCGTCAAGTGATTGAATTATTGATTGCAATTTTAATTTTGGACAGTCAACAACATATAATTCTTTTGGATTTAGTGTAATAGAATTATAGCTTGGATGCTCGATTTTAATACTGTTTGAAGAAACTTTAGGCAATTTAAAATGACCATCAGCATCAGTAAAAGCTGTGTCTGTTGTTCCTTCTATAGATAATAATGCATTTTCAATCGGTTTTCCGGTATCATAATCAATCAAAAAGCCACAAAGTGGTTTGTCTAATTTTTTGTCATTGTAGATAGAATAATATTTTTGGCCAATAAGTTTAAATTGAAGATTAGTTTGTTTTTCAAGGTATTTTATTTTTTGTTCCAACGACCATTTTTTGTTTGGAGATACAATGGAATAAACAACAACTTCATCTTCAATGTAGCTAAATCTTACATCGTGTTGTGTAGTAATAAGGTTTAATATATTTTTCAAAGGAATAGCATTCTTATCATTTTGAGCAAAACTCAAAATTGAAAAGAATAAAAAAATAAATAGAAAAACCGCTCTGTTTTGAAACATTAATTGTTTTCTAAAATGATTTTGGTTTTAGTCACTTTTGTAGGTTTCAAATGATAAGTAGTACACAAAATTTGGAGCGCTGTGTCACTATTTTTTGCTGGAATTGTTCCTGTGAATAATTGTCCATTTCCAGTAGTATTTAATTCTAATTCTATATTAAAATGTCTTTCAAATTCGGCCACTATTGATGGTAAACTTTCTTGATAGAACACCATTTCTTGCTCTAGCCATTCTGGTTTCAGAGTATTTTTAGGTGGAATTGGAATTGTTTTTCCATCTCGAACAGCAACGCTCATTCCTTTGGTTAAGATAAATTCATTATTGCCAAAATTTACTTTTACTTTTCCTTCATAACAGCTTACATCAAAGTAATTTCCTCGTTGTTTTACATTGAATTGAGTTCCAAGAACCGTAACTTTTCCTTGTGGAGTATTTACTTCAAACTTTTTTCCTTTGGCAACTTTAAAAAAAGCTTCGCCTTCAAGGTTTAAACTTCTATTGTTGTCCCAATTCCATTTTTTGTATTGAATTTCTGAGCCAGAATTTAAGACAACCTCTGAATTATCTGGAAGTGAAAATGTATTTTGAACACCATAATCAGCAAATTCAGTATAGGAAGCAACATTTCTAAAAGTGAATAGTAATCCCATTCCAATCAATAAAACGGCGGCAATTCTCAAAGCCCAATTTTTGTATAAAGAAATAGTTTTGACTTCTTTTTTAGCTGAAGTTACAATTTTGGAAAGCATTTTTTGTTCGTCAAAAGCTGGAGTTTCCAACTCTGAGGAATATTTTTTTATCTTTTCAAAAATGGCAAAGTCCTTGTCTGCTTGAAATTCAGACAATTCCTCAGCAGTCATTTCATCGTTTAGCCATTTTGATAATTTGTAATTTTCTTCCATAATCTAATGCATTTCAATACTAAAACATATTAAAATAATTTTACCCTACTTAAAATTTTCAAATTCTTTTCTAAGTTCTATCAGAGCTAAGTGGATTCTTTTTTCGACTGCTTTTACTGAAATTTCTAATTCTTTAGCAATCTCTGCATATTTTTTTCCATCGATACGATTCATTAGAAAAGCAACTCGCTGTTTTTCGTTCAGTTTTTCTATTGCGTGTAATAATTTTGATTTGAATTGTTCTTCTTCTAATAAAAATTCAGGACTTTCGTTGGTACTTTCTTTATTTGGAGAAGTTTTGGCATAATTCAATACTACTTTTTGATGCGCAATTACATTCAAAGAAGCATTGTTGGCAATAGTATATAGGTAGGATTTTGCTTTTTCTAAAGGGACATCGGCACAGTTTTGCCATAACTTGATAAAAGCTTCTTGAGTTATATCTTCGGCTTGGTTTTCATTCCCAAACTTATAATACAAATAGTTTCGGAGCGATTTAACGTGACTTTTAAAAAAAGAAGAAAAAATATTTTCTTTGCAAATACCTGTGATTTCGTCTTTTGACATGTTTTTTGTGATAAACTTGAAGTAAAAATAATTATTTTTTTTGATTAAAGTAGGGTAACTTTGAAATCAATTGTTTAACTAGTAAATCAAACGGATTTATATCGTATGAAAACATCTTTTTACATATTGCTTGGTTTTGTTTTTCTTTTATTGACTAGTTGTCAAAAAGAAGAAGAAACTATAATTCAAGACAACACGCAAAGTTTTGCAAAAACATCGCCAATAGCTAGTTTGTTAGCAAGAACTTCTCAGAACCCAACGTCTATCGATAATATATTAGACAACTCAAGTTGTTTCAGCGTTGTGCTTCCCGTTACGGTTATTGTCAATTCGCAAGAAATAGAGGTAACAAATCAAGCCGATTATCAAATAGTGCAAGATGCAATTAACGAATTTTCAAACGATGATGATATTGTAAACTTCATTTATCCAATAACAATCCAATTCCAAAATTTTCAAACTCTTGTAGTTCAAACTCCCGATCAATTAGATGATATTTTAGACGATTGTGGCGACGATGATGGTTTTGATGAAATAGATTGTATTGCACTAGTTTATCCTATTGTAATCAATGTTTATGATAGTAATAATCAAATAGCAGATACCGTAACGATAACTAGTAACTCAATGTTTTTTAATTTTTTAGCCAACATGTCTTCTGCCACTTTTGTTGCCATTAGTTATCCAATTTCGGCAGTAAATTCTAATGGTCAAACCATTACAATCAATTCAAATTCCCAGCTGGAAGATTTTATTGAAGATTCAATAGATGATTGTGATGATAATTCTGGTGGTGGAAGTAATCCTGATTTTTCAGAAGTATTAACTTCAGGAACTTGGTATATTTCTTATTTCCAAGAAGATGATGATATAGAAACGGATGATTATGCTGGATATAATTTCACTTTTGCAAGTAATGGAACATCAATAGCAGTAAAAAATGCAACGACTATAAACGGAACTTGGGAACAATATCTTGATAGCGGTTATAACAAGTTAGAATTGGAATTTAACGGCAATGTGCTTGATGAAATTGAAGAAGATTGGCGAATAATTGAGTTTTCAACAACTGTAATAAAATTAAAACACGTTAGTGGCGGTGATGGAAGTATCGACTATTTGACTTTTACTAAAAACTAAATCTTGTTGAATTATGAATTGTGAAAATCCTAATAAAAAGTCAGTTGCTTATGTTGCATTACAAGTAATAATTTGGATAATAATCACATCAATAGCATATGTTTTCTTAAAACAATAACTTTTTAAAAACTTAACCAAATGAAAAAACTAATTTTAATCCCAGCTTTATTTTGCCTTTTTATGCTAAATGTAGCATCAATGTGCAGTTCTGATGACGATAGTTCAGATGATAATTCGCCATCAACATCAAATGTAAATACCAATGTTACTTCGGGAACTTGGCGTGTAACTTTGTTTCAAGAAGATGGAACGAACCAAACCAGTAATTTTAATGGATATAATTTTTCTATTAATTCCAATGGAACAATGGTAGCGGTTAACGGTTCAACGACCAAAAACGGAACATGGTCAACGTATTCTGATAGTGGTTCAACAAAATTTGATATCACTTTTCCTGATGCCAATGGACCATTTGAAGAAATAACCGAAGATTGGAGAGTTCTATCTTCATCGACAACCAAGCTTGAACTAAAGCACGTTTCTGGCGGCGATGGAAGTATCGATTTGCTCACTTTTGAGAAAAATTAATTTAGAACAAAAACTAAAAATAAGCCAACTGAAAAGTTGGTTTTTTTATTGCATAATTTCAACTTTCTTTATTTGTCAACTTTCTAACTTTAAGTTATCTTTGCCACTTCATTAAAAATAACAAAGCTTACCATTATGTTCAATAACTTAAGTGATAAACTAGATAAAGCGTTTCATATTTTAAAAGGACACGGAAAAATTACCGAAGTCAATGTAGCCGAAACTTTGAAAGAAGTACGTCGTGCATTACTTGATGCCGATGTCAATTTTAAAATTGCAAAAGATTTTACAACTGCGGTTAAAGAAAAAGCAATCGGGCAAAACGTTTTAACAACATTAGAACCAGGACAATTATTGGTTAAACTTGTTAAAGACGAATTAACCGAATTAATGGGTGGCGAAGCTACAGGAATTAACCTTTCCGGAAATCCTTCGGTTATTTTAATGTCTGGTTTGCAAGGTTCAGGAAAAACTACTTTTTCCGGAAAATTAGCAAACTATCTTAAAACTAAGAAAAATAAAAAACCACTTTTAGTAGCCTGTGATATTTATCGTCCGGCGGCAATCAATCAGTTGCACGTAGTTGGAGACCAAATAGGCGTAGAGGTTTATTCAGAACCAGAAAATAAAAATGCAGTTCAAATTGCATTAAATGCTATTCAACACGCAAAATCAAATGGATTTAACGTAGTTATTGTAGATACTGCTGGTCGTTTAGCAATTGATGAAGAAATGATGAACGAGATTGCCAATGTTCATGCGGCAATTAAACCACAAGAAACGTTGTTCGTTGTTGACTCCATGACAGGTCAAGACGCAGTAAATACGGCAAAAGCATTCAATGATAGATTGAATTTTGATGGAGTTATTTTAACCAAATTAGATGGTGATACACGTGGTGGAGCAGCTATTTCGATTAAATCGGTAGTTAATAAACCAATCAAATTCATCGGAACAGGTGAAAAAATGGAAGCCATCGACGTGTTCTATCCATCGCGTATGGCAGATAGAATTCTCGGAATGGGAGACGTTGTTTCCTTAGTTGAAAGAGCGCAAGAACAATATGACGAAGAAGAAGCAAGAAAAATTCAGAAGAAAATCGCTAAAAACGAATTTGGTTTTGATGATTTCTTGGCACAAATTCAGCAAGTGAAAAAAATGGGTAACATGAAAGACTTAGTCGGAATGATTCCCGGAGCCGGAAAAGCATTGAAAGATGTAGAAATAGAAGACGATGCGTTCAAGCATATCGAAGCCATCATTTACTCGATGACACCAAAAGAAAGAACAAAACCGTCAATCATCGATATGAAAAGAAAAACCAGAATAGCAAAAGGTTCTGGAAGAAAAATCGAGGAAGTAAATCAATTGATGAAACAATTTGACCAAATGAGCAAAATGATGAAAATGATGCAAGGTTCAGGCGGAAAAAATTTGATGAGAATGATGGGCGGAATGAAAGGAATGAGATAATAAGGTAAGGTTTAAAGTTTCGAGTGCGAAATTTTAAACCTTAAGTTTTTTTAAATAACAACTAACTACAGCGTTTCATGTTTGCTTACACAACTTTGAACATGAAACATTTAAACCCGAAACAGAAATGGAATTATTAGACGGAAAAAAAATCTCCAGTGACATTAAGGCAGAAATTACAGCCGAAGTAAACAAGATGAAAAAAAATGGTGAAAAAGTGCCACATCTTGCTGCCATTATTGTTGGTAACGACGGAGCAAGTTTAACTTATGTTGGCAGTAAAGTAAAAGCCTGCGAATTGGTAGGTTTTGAATCTACGTTAATCAAAATGCCAAGCACAACTTCGGAAACCGAATTACTAAAAAAAATCATCGAATTGAACGAAGATGATAACATCGACGGTTTTATCGTTCAGTTGCCGTTACCCGAACAAATTGATACACAACGCGTTTTGATGGCTATCGATCCAAGCAAAGATGTTGATGGTTTCCATCCTGAAAACTTCGGAAAAATGGCTTTGGATATGAGTACTTTTATTCCAGCAACGCCATTTGGGATTTTGGAATTATTAGAAAGATACAATGTAGAAACTAAAGGAAAACATACCGTTGTTATTGGCAGAAGTCACATCGTTGGACGACCAATGAGTATCTTGATGGGAAGAAAAGGTTTTCCAGGAAATTCAACGGTAACTTTAACCCATAGTTATACTAAAAATATTGCTCAAATCACAACGCAAGCCGATATTATCATTACTGCACTTGGCGTTCCTAATTATTTAAAAGCCGAAATGATAAAAGATGATGCTGTCGTTATCGACGTTGGAATTACGCGTGTTGCTGACGAAACTGATCCTCGTGGTTATAAAATTACAGGCGATGTAGATTTTGAAATGGTATCTAAAAAAGCATCTTACATTACGCCAGTTCCTGGTGGAGTTGGACCAATGACAATTGCTATGTTGCTGAAAAATACGTTATTGGCTAGAGAACAAAAACGATTGAGTTTAGAATAAAAAAATAGTATTTTAAATAAAAAAGGAATCTCAAAACACCATGTTGAGATTCCTTTTTTTATTCCTAAAATTCTTTTGTGAAACTCTGTGCAATACTTTGCGCAACTCTGTGAAAAAAAAATTACTTCTTAATAATATCTTCAATAATTTTGATATGATGTTTAGTGTGAAGTTTAATGAAATAAATAGTTTCTTTCAGTTTTAAATCACCAAAGAGTGGATGTGTAATAAAACTATCGGGGTGTAAACTTGGAATTTCCTCCACCGATTTTTTTGCAGATTGAACCATCAAAACCAAATCATTTTCGGTAATAGGTTCATAAGTTCTAACATATTTTGGAGCTTTGGCTTTTCCTCTTGGAAAAAAACCTAATCCAAACAAAATCTTTTTCTTCAAGCTAAAAGTCTTCTTGAATTCATCAGGATTTGATTTTTTTAAACCATTAATTACAGCAGTTATTAGTCGCAAGCTGTGATCTATATGCCAACCAACGACAACTTTTGAAACCTTTGCATTCAATTTATTTTCTACTGCAATATGGTTTTCCAGCTGATGAATTAACTCTTTTAGCTCTTGCATATCAAGTTATTTTTTGTTCTTTCCGCTTTTGTACTGAAACTTCTCTACCACTTGAACTTTTGGAGTTTTTGGCTTTGGTTTCGGTTTATTAGCTGGTTTGCTTTTTACTTCAACCTTTGGTTTGGTTTCTGGTTTTGCTTTGGCAGCAATGTTCTTTTTAACTTCCGCTTGATTTTTCTTGATAACATCCATGGCATTCGTTGGGTTTTCTTTCGTGCCACGAAGATAGATTACCAATCCGTTCAAGAAATTACGCAAAACCTGATCGCCACATTCCATATATTTAGGATGATCAGCATTGCGGAAGAAGTTTCCAATTTCGCCTTTCGACATTCTGAAATCTACCAGTTTAAGGATTTCTTCTATTTGATCATCACGCAATTGAAGCGCAACGCGAAGCTTTTTAAATATATCGTTATTATTCATAATTCCTAATTCTTAATTCTTAATTCTTAATTCTTAATTCGCAACTCGCAACTTTTAAAACAGCCAAAGGTAAGCGTTTTTAAAGTTCTCACGCCAAAGTTTTTCATTATGTTGTCCACCTTTTATGATTACGGATTTATTTAGTTTTTTGCATTCACATCGCATGGAGTTTACCCATTTTACCACGTTTTCCATATCAGGAACTACATCGGCATCGCCTTCGTTATCGCCACAAAGGAAGTAGATTTTGGTTTTAAATTTCTCTGTTTTTTTCATTAACTCGTTTAATTCATTTCGGTTGAACCAAAAAGCAGGCGAGAAGCAACCTACTTTCCCAAAGACTTCGGGATATTTCAATGCAGCATAAAAAGAAATCAATCCGCCGAGCGAACTCCCAAAAATAGCCGTGTTTTTTGCAGTGGTTTTAGTTCGGTAGGTTTTGTCAATATGAGGTTTTAAAGTATTTACCAGAAAATCTAGATAATCATCAGCTTTCCCGCCACCATATTTTGCATGGGGAAAAGGCGTTAGTTCTTCAATGCGTTTCTCGCCGCCGTGTTCGATACCGATTACGATTACTTTGGCATTGATACTGTCTAGCGTTTCATCCACATTCCATTCGCCTACATACGATGTTTTGGCATCAAAAAGATTTTGACCATCGTGCATGTAAATGACAGGATATTTTTTGTTGCTATTTTCATACTCTTTTGGAAGGTAAACCCAAATTTTCTTTTTGGTTTTCAATTGTGGCGCATCAATAGTAAAGGTTGAATACCGTTGATTGGTTTCGGCTTGCTGAGCATAAGTAAGCAGGAAACTTAAAAAACAGAAGAAGATTAAAAGAAATTTCACAAGCTTTATTTTAGATTTTTAACAAAAAATTATATTTTAGCTAAAATTACTCATTTGATGGAAAACTACGAACAAAAATTAGCTTTATTATCCGATATGATTGCTTTTGCCATTGTTGATGGCGAACTGCACGATAGAGAATATCAATTTTTGTCGATTGTCGCTGTAGAATTAGGCATCAACAAAACAGAGTTAAACCAACTATTCCACGAAGAAAAGAGAAGTGAAATCATCAAAAGCGAGTTTGAGCGCATCCAACAATTTTACCGTTTGGCTTTGTTAATGCATTGCGACGGCATACTTCATGAACGCGAACAAATAAAAATCCACGAAATAGGCATCAACATGGGTTTAAATCCTCATGCCATTAAACGCGTCTTGAAAGCCATGGAAAAGTCGCCAACCAAAATGATTTCTCCAGAGTTTTTACTGGAAGTCTTTCACGAGCAGTTAAATTAGTTTCTCAATTTATTCTTAACAGCATTTATTTTACCATCAACAATTTGAAATTGAATGGTGTATCCTTTCTTGAACGTTACAAAAAAACAACCTCTCTAAAATTGCTTTTAAAGAGTGGAATTAATCGGGTAAAAAATATAACCTCCAAAAGCCAGAGTCCCAATTATTAAAAATGAGGCTATTATTAGTATAATTTTTTTCATGGTTTGATTTAATTTAAAATGATGCCAACCATTCAGCAGTTTTAGTCACTACTAATGGGTTAAATTTATCTTGCATAATTTGAGCGTAGTTGCCTGAATGCTTAAGCTTAATCCCTTCCTCCATAGAACCTATTAAGGCAAATGCATGATCGGTATCTTCTCAAACAATTGATTTATCATTAAAATGACTTTTCATATTGATTAATCACAATAAAACACAATATTTTAGTATCATGTTTTGTTTTGCTCTGCTGATTGACAGAAACTGCAACTGTAATGTGATGATTGAGTATATAACTATCATGAAATTTAAGGGTTAAACTTAGTGCAATTTTGGGTAGGTCACTATTGTATTGCTTTAACCTTATATCCTTGCTTTCTAAGAAGCTCAAGTACACCTTGACTTCCTGCCAAGTGTCCAGCACCAACCGCAAAAAAAGTAGATGCCTTTTTCATAGCGGGTTCCATAATAGGTATCCAATTACGATTACGGCGGTCTAGCAGTAATTCCTGACTATCCATCATTTCAGGAGACTCAACCATTAGTTGATAAAGTGCGTCTAAATCTTGGCTCTTATAAATGATACTCATACGAGTAAATTCTTTTCTATGAGTATCAAAATCATTGACTATATTCATAATTGAGCGAATCTCTAGTGAATCAGGAATGGCATCAAATACACCTAACTGATCTTCTACTTTTTCTAATCCCAATAGTTCTTTCTTCTGCTCACTTGCCATTTTTACAAAGTTCATTTCATAAGATTCTATAGTAGCACATGAAGGCAAACGTTGAGCAAGTAAACTCATTACCATCATAGGTTTGAATTTATCGAACATTACAAGGTTCATGTTCATTTCTTTTTGTAAAAAAGAATCGAGCTTTTTAAAATTAATTTCCCCAAGTTTGTTTTTTAAAGTCTCAGTCCCTTTTAGTTGCATATGCTGCATCATAGTCGCCTGAAGTTGAGGGTCATCCATGTCAAGTTCAAGATAAACTTGTTTACTAGAATTGAATTTTTGTTGTAGCATTTCTGAAAGAAGAAAATCTTCTTTGCAAATCATATGAATTGTCCCAAACAAGTAGGAAGGCTGCTGTAACCCATTGCCGCTTATTTCCCAAAGAAGGGAATTGTTTTTTTCTCGTTGTGCAATTGATTGCATCGAGCAGATTGAAAATAAAAAAGTAATTACTAGTTTTCGATTACATTGAATCTGATTCATCCATTTCATAAAGTATGTTTTTGATATTTAAGATTATTGAAATTTTAGCGTTAAATTTTAATTTAAAATGATGCCAGCCATTCAACTGTTTTAGCTACTATTAATGGGTTAAATTTATCTTGCATAATTAGTACGAAGTTACCAAGTATCCAATATACCAGCTTTTATATCTGAATAATTTGATTCTAACAATATTGCTAAAATAATTATTATCAGTATAATAGTTTCCCAATGGTTTTTTATAAGCTTTTTTAAATCATTATAGAATTGATTCATATTTTTGATATTTAAGATTATTGAAATTTTAGCGTTAAATTTTAACTTAAAATGATGCCAGCCATTCAACTGTTTTAGCTACTACTAATGGGTTAAATTTATCTTGCATATTTAATACGAAGTTACCAAGCATCCAATATGCCAGCTTTTATATCTGAATAATTGGATTCTAACAATATTGCTAAAATAATTATTATCAGTATAATAGTTTCCCAATGGTTTTTTATAAGCTTTTTTAAATCATTATAGAATTGATTCATATTTTTGATATTTAAGATTGTTGAAATTTTGGCGTTAAATTTTAACTTAAAATGATGCCAACCATTCAGCAGTTTTAGTCACTACTAATGGATTAAATTTATCTTGCATAATTTGGGCATAGTTGCCTGAATGCTTAAGCTTAATCCCTTCCTCCATAGAACCTACTATGGCAAATGCATGATCGGTATTTTCTAAAATAATGGCTTTAGAGTGCTTGGCATTTTTTGCGTTTGTCCAACCAAGCATTGCGGTTGCATACTCTTTATCAATCGCCTCAAAATCGGAAGTTCCATATATGGTAAGGATTGGGCAGGTTACTTTTTCCCAGTACTTTTTAGGGTCTATCTTATTCAATTCTCTATTAAAAGCTAATGACCTATAAATAATGGTGTTGTCTTTTTCATTCCAGCCAAAAACTTGTTGTAGCACGGCATCATATTCCGGTTTATCTTTAATGATTTGCTGTGGTGTTTTATTCTCGTCAAAAATTGCTGTAATCACTTCTTTAGTGTAATTTTTATATTCTAAAGCTACTTCTGGACTATTGCCCGATTGCAACAAACTTCTGTTTATAATTTCGGGATAATAGCTTCCAAAATTAGTAGATAATGTGCCGAATACCATTGCTCCCTTAACCGAAGGATTTGTGCTTGCAAGTATTGGTGTAATCATACCGCCCATACTGTGTCCAAAGAGGTAGATTTTTTTGGAATCGATAGTTTTGTTCTTCATTAAAGATTCTAAACCTGTTTGAAATTGCTCAAGTTCTTGATTAAAAGTCATTTGATCGCAGGTAGTAAATTTTCCCTCACTATCGCCTGCACCTGGTTTGTCAATCCGCATAACGGCATAACCTTGCAATGTCATTTCGTTGCAAAATTGTTCGTATGGGTCTTTTTCTGGTACTTCAATCACCGATTCGCACATATTTCCTTGAATAAAAAGGATAGCTGGTAATTTACCCGAAGCATTAACCGGTTTTGAGAGTAAGGTTCTTAAATAACCGAATGCTGTTTTTATCTCACCATATTCATAATGAATACCTTGTTTAGTTTTGTTTACTTTTGCTTTTGCAGTTGTTGTTAACTGCACAAAAGCTTTATTTCTCCAAACTTTGTATACAACAGGATTACCCACGGTTATTTCTGATAATGGTGGACTAGTAAATGTGCTTACATCAGCAATAGCAGTACCGTTGATTTCTACAATGATATCTCCTTCTTTTATTCCTGCACTTTCTGAAGTAGAGTTTGGAACAACGCCTTCAACAAAAACTCCTTGATCACCGTTAAATGATTTTTCTTGCTTTATTTCAGCAGTTAAAATTTGGTAACGAAACCCATTTGAATATTTTCTTTTTAGAACTTGCGCATTTAGAGAATTCGTAATTGAGCAAAGTAGAAGTAGTATATAAATTGTTTTTTTCATAATTTTTTTAAGATTATTAATTCATTTTTTTTATTGTAAACTTTAAAATTCACCCTTCAATACATCCACGCCGATAAAGTCGGATATTTTAGGACATAGATTGATGTGGAGCACTGAACTGGCAAGTTCTTGTAGTGCTATTACCTAAAGTATTTCATTCTTCAAGTATATATTCAAAATTACCACTTTTGGGAATTTCTAACATTTGTTTTTCATTCATAATATCTGTTGCTTTGGTGTAAATGAAATGATACCACCAAATAAAAAACTCATCAAAAGTAATTTCTTTATCGTAACCTGTTTCTTTGTATATTTTCATACTATATTCCGAATATTGATTTAGAATATTTATGAGCTTAGGCTTAAAAATAGTAGCAATATTATTTAAAATTAGATTGTCAGATTTTGAAATAAAATTTTCGATATCAGAAGACTTCATCCCAATTCTATTGTTCCCATAAATGCTGACGGATTTCCCATCTTTTTCATGATATTGATTCCCATAAATACCAAATGCCTCCCTATTATTTTTGTTGTTTCCCATTACGCTGAAATAGTAATTTTTACCGTGTCTTTTTGGTCTTTGCTCTTTTTTTAAAAAGTCCTTTTCTACATTGTCGATTTGCCAAGAGTCAAGCAGCACATTGCTTAAAATAAGAAAAGACCAATCTTTAAAGTCTTGTTTTTTTGATAAATTAGTTTGCTCGAACTGTTTCTTAATTCTTGGAAGTTCATTTTCAATACTTGCCACTATTTCATTTGCAATAGGTATTGAATACTCAAAAAGTTTGTTGCCCTCTTTTTCTGTAGCAATAAACACAGTTGGCTTGGGATGTCCTTTTTCAATGCGTAGCCAATTTTTACTTTCCAATAGTGATACAATTTGTGCAATCTTATTTTTAGAAAATTTTGTTTTGGCCTCAAACTCTGAAACAGGAATATTTTGGTGTGTTGACACTAAAAACAAGTCCATACTATCTTTTGTGAAATCGAAATCAGGTAAATTGTTTCCACGAGAAATTAAACTATGTTCAAATTTATTTTCGAATATAGCGTCAAGTTCGGTTTTAGAAGATTTATTTTGGTTTTTTTCTTTTGTTTGACAAGAAACAAACATTAGAAGCAAAAGAATAAATATTTTATTTCTCATATGGTGTTAATTTATTTTCATCGTTGTGAATATTGCCAAACCGATATTAGCGGTTGTTTTTTCAGTCGTCATTAGTTAGTTTGATATAATGCAATTCTGTTTCCTTCTGTGTCTTCAAATTCGGCAACAAGTCCAATTCCATTGTCTGTTTTGGGATATAAAATTTGTCCACCATTTGAGGTAGCTAATTTGAGTGTTTCATCAATATTTTCTGTTTTGAAGTAAATCACAACTCCATCTTTTGTCGGTTTATAGATTTCTCCTTTTGCTAATGCACCTGAAATTCCTGAATTTTCTACAGCAAATGGAAACAATGCCATTTCATTATTATCAATGTTTTCTTTGTCAAAGTCAAAGTGGAATACAGCATTGTAAAACTTTATTGCTCTTTCAATATCAGTCACTGGGATTTCAAAATAAACAACTGGGTTTGATTTTTTTGTCATAAGATTTTTGTCAGTTTGTTTAATTGTTGTTTTTGGATTGACGCCACAAGAAGTTAAAAGTTGAATTAACACTCCAAAAATTATTGTTGTCAATATGTTTTTAGTTCTGTTCATTTAGCTTTCTCTATCAATCTACAGGTCGTTTTAAAATTCTCCCTTCAATACATCAACACCAATTGCATAAGCATAAACTTTTCCATTAGCATCTTTGTAAATCCTGATTTTATTACAAGCCATTAATAAAATGACCATCGCCCAGTTTACTATAGGCGATGGTTTTTTTGTATCTTCAAAATTAAAAACTTATGCTTGTGCTAGTTACCGTTGAACACTTCTGATTGTGGTAGTTTCTGTATGAAACACAATAGTTCCCTTTTCTTCATTAATAAATATTTCATCAATTGGCTCATCTCCTTTTTTTAAGATACTTACTTCATTACCATCCTTATACTTGTAAACTATTTTTATAGCGGTAATTTCATTATTCGAATTCCGTTTTATTTTGGATGTATTTAACTGAATCTCATATTGTTTTTCTAAAATTTCAGTAATTCGTTTTATTTCAACATCAGTAGAAGATTTATTGATTGAAAAATCTGTTAACTTGGCATTAACAGTTTCTTGTTTGTTGTTGTTTTCTTTTTGTTGCGCGTTAACAGAACTCATAATCGAGCAAAGTAGTACTAGCGAATAAATTGTTTTTTTCATGATTTTTTTAAGATTATTAGTTCATTTTTTTTTATTGTAAACTTTAAAACTCCCCCTTCAACACATCTACACCAATGGCATAACCATAAACTTTTCCATTAGCATCTTTGTAAATTCTGATTTTATTACAAGCCATTCCTAAATTGACCTTTGCCCAGGTTTTACCACCGTCTTTGGTTTCGTAGCCTGTATTCATGGTGCCTACAAAGCCGTGGTTTTCGTCTATAAAACCAATACCAAATTCTCTTGCTCCAGCATCTTCCACTAAGTTGATTTCATTCCAAGTTTCACCGCCATCAGTTGTTTTGGCAATGCGTTGTTGTTTTACGCTTGGATCTGGATTATAGGATTGTATGGTTACATAGCCAACTTCTTTTGTTGGAAAAGAGGCCTTCCAAGTGCCTTCAAATGGTCGATTGGATTGGTACACCTTTTTCCAGGTTTTTCCGCCATCGCTGGTTTTTAAAATCAAGGCATTGGATTTTTCCATATCTTCATCAGAGGCAGCACAAACAAATCCGTTGTTTTTATCAAACATTTTGATATCAAAGAGCATTTTACAATCGTTGTTCATACTATTGGATGTCCAAGTGGCACCACCATCGTGCGAGACCATCATGTTAGCAGGAGAACCTACACGACCTACTGCATAAATATGTATTTTGTAGTCTATTTTTCCGTGATTAATGTATTGTTCTTTGACAATATCAATGGCACAAAGTCCTTTAACATACGGACCTTTATAGTCAACAGGCTTCCAAGTTTTGCCACCATCTCTGGTTCCATATAATGGAATGGAATCGGTAACATTGGGAAAATAATCTGTTCCAACAGTGCCGGCAAAACCAACTAAATTATCCACAAAGGCAATAGTTCGGAAAAAAGTTCCTTTTTTTTCCAATTGTTTTTCCCAAGTTTCGCCACTATTTTTTGTATTATAAATGCTTCCGTAACCGTTTACATACCAACCTTCTTTTTCATTAATGAAAGTGATATCGTCTTGCTTGCCGGGATAGCGTTCCGTATTCAATTTTTTCCATCCTTTTTCGGGAAGTGTCGTTACATCTTTTTTGGAAAGTACTTCATTGCTCCATTTTACTGCCGAAAGACCTACTTCTTGATTGTATTCATCAAATAATTGTTGAATCTGACCATTTGAAAATTTGTTGTATGCTTCTTGCATTGTACCCGATTTTGCATAAAAATGATCTGTAGAAGGATATGTCATTAACGTTGCATTACCTGGGTTGAAGAAATTAACGGTATTCACAATTTGCTGATGATCTGTTTTAGAAAATGCCTGAAAATCAGATTCACCATATTGTACTAATACTTTTGCAGTTGTATTTTTCCAATTTTCTAAATGAGGGTAATCCTGAATTTGTCTCCAGTACTCTGCATTTCTTGAGTAAATTTTTCCTTTACCATCGTATTCCCAACTAGTGCGTAAAATACTGTCGGCCTTAGTTTCTTTAGCAATATCTTCAAGTTTTTCTTTCTTAACGAAGTAACGATAATTTAAATCATATTGAGCAATTACAGATTGTTCTACTTCAATCGGGTTCATGCCTGATAATGCATTTTGAACGCGATACATTTCGATTTGATACTCAAACCAAGATTTAGCAGTAGTTCCATATACTACAACACCCGCAACCTTATTTTTTGCACTAATTGCTGGCGCAACAATTCCACCCATAGAGTGACCAACAATGATAATTTGGTTGGGATCTACATAAGGAAGTGACTTCAACTTTTTCAATCCAACTTCAAAATTTTCAATTTCATCCAGCAAATCACAAGACTCGCAAGGAGGTGTGTTTTTGCTGTCACCCAAGCCACTTTTCTCAACGCGAAGAGTCACATAACCAGCATCTACATAAGCATCCACAATGCGTTTGTAGGGATGATAAGTTGGTAAATCATCAATACTGCTGCAGGTATATTCCGGAATGAACAACATGGCAGGCATTTTATTTTCTTTAAAGGGCTTGTTAATGATAACGCGCAATTGTCCACCTTTGTAGGCTACCTCGTCGTAAATTACGGTAGCATTATCATCTGTTTCATAAGGACGTGCAACTGCTTTTGCTTTTAAGACAAGTTTCTTTTTACCACGCAAGACCGTTAACTGAACTTCTTGATTTGGAGAATAGGTTAAGAATTTTTGGGTGAATTCATCCGTTGAAGCAAACGTGGAATTACCAATTTTGACAATCAAATCCTTTTCTTGCAATTTAAGCGCAAGACTAGTTCCTCGGGCAACTTGCTTCACTTTACAACCGGAAGTTCCATTTTCGGTGACATATTCTACGCGTGCACCGAATTGCACTTTGCGCTGTAACGATTGACTAAATAATAAATTAAGGGAGCAAATCGAAAAAAATAAAAATAGGTTTTTCATCAGACTAAATATTACATTTAGTGCAAAGATAAATTATGAAAAAATTTAAAGATTGTAAAAATCGGACACCTTTTCTGAAGAATTATTTTCAAAGAATTGCGAAGGAGTTTGTGTGCTAAAGGCTTTAAAATGTTTAATAAAATGCGACTGATCGTAATATCCAGTATCTATCGCAACACTTAACAAATGATTATTTGGGTTTGAAGAGTGCTGTAAAAAAGTTCTAAATTTAATTAAGTTAATGTAATTGATTGGATTCACCCCAACGAATTTATTAAATAATCGATGAATGGTTCGTTCCGAAACCGAGAAAAATGCGGCCATTTGCGCTACATTGCACTGACCTTTTGTAGCGTGAATTT
This sequence comes from Flavobacterium macrobrachii, assembly GCF_014486675.1. Taxonomy (GTDB): domain Bacteria; phylum Bacteroidota; class Bacteroidia; order Flavobacteriales; family Flavobacteriaceae; genus Flavobacterium; species Flavobacterium macrobrachii. The sequence goes on along the minus strand of NZ_JACTAC010000024.1, from coordinate 7,837 downwards.
TATTAATGATTGCCGAATACAGAGGTGGCTGACAAACAATTAACTTTGACACTAAAAAGAGTTCCAGTACCTTAATTTTTTTTTCATCGTTTGTTGCTTCTTCTAGCGAATCAACGAGATCGTTAATTTCTTGATTAGTAAAAATATCGTATAAAGAAGTAGCGTCTTCCTCATAAACAACATTCATTGGTATTTTTGTAAATAAACTTAACCCGTTTGGAATTGTAAGTCGCACTGAAATATTCAAAAAATCCCCTGACGTTTTAATTTCACTTGGCTTCATCAATGTGTTCCTTGTACCATATTTCGGCATTATTTGAAAATCAGTTTTGTTTTTTACGAGCAAATCCCCTAACAATGTAAATCCAAATCCGCAGATATTGTTTGGTAAAAACACAGTTGACTCTGTATAGTTAGCCGATCGACGCCAAAATACAATTGACGAGATTTTGTCAATTAAAAGCGGATTTGACACATTATAACTAACTATAGATTCCATTTTAAATACATAAATAGTAACAAAAATAAATATATTTAATTTAATTTTGTATTTCTCTTTCAGTTTTCATGATTTTTTATAACCGAAACGCGTTTTTGTTTTTGTCTTTGGTGTACTGTTATATTCATTTGTATTTTGTAATAGTTGATCTGCATAAAAAAGTTGCGGATTTATAAGCCCTTAATTCACAATTCCTCAAACTGTTTTAGTGCTATTATTTAAATTTTAGAAGTTTTATTGTGTAACTATAGGTACTTATCAAAAATGGATTAAATAGCACTGAAAACAAAAAACTGAGAAGTTATTTTCTTATTTATGGTTTACGTCAATTTCAAATAAACTTACCGTTGCGTTTTCATAATGTGCAGGAAGTCCTTCGGTATTCTTAAGTTTTAATAAACCTAAAAACTCAAAGCCACATCTTGTGTAGTGATTAATTAACCCTGAATTATCGCCAACTGTATCCATTCTTATGAATTGTTTTTGATTTTCTTTGGCATAATTCTTTGCCCATTCTACAATTTTGCCCACTAAATTTTGTCCGCGAAAATCAGGATTGGTTGCAATACGGTGAATGTAAACAGCTGGATCTTCGTTACGTTCCTCCCAAATTTGTGGATCATTAAATGTTGTCGCCCACACACAAGCAATTTTACCTTCTGAAACAATTTTCCATTGTCTGTTTTCTGAAATTTCAGTTTCAATAAGTTTTCTATCAAATTCTGGCCAATGGTTGATAAATCTCGTCTTCTGAAAATCGGTAGCAATTTTATATAAACGGAAAATTTCGTCTGTATCGTTACTGCTGCTATTTTGTATTTGAAAGTTCATTTTTGATTTTCTTTTTAATTTTCTTTTATTTTTGAAGCGAGTCGGTTACAATGACAATCGATATTTTGTTGTTTCAAGAAACTGTTTTATTCTATCCAAAAGTTCCCAACAGAATAGGTTTTTGCTGTTCCGCTAATAATAACTCGGTCACCTTTGTCTTCACAATATAGTTTGCCCATTCGTTCCGAAACTTGTTGCCCATAAAGTACTTTTTTATCGAGTCTTTTTGACCAAAATGGCACCAAAGAACAATGAGCAGAACCTGTTACAGGATCTTCTAAAATGGATGCTTGCGGTGTGAAAAAACGAGAAACGAAATCACATTCATCTCCGATTGCAGTTACAATTATTCCGCCTGGATCAAGGTTGATTTGGTCAAACAATTGTCGGTCAATTTTAATATTTCTAATTGCTGTTTCGTTTTCATAAACCAAAACATAGTCTCTTGATTTTAAAATTTCCTTAGGTTGAATATTTAAAGATTTTGAAATTGTCTCGGGTAAAGTATCTGCAATAGGCATTCTTGATGGAAAGTCCATTTTGTATAGTCCATCTTCAACTTTAACAATTAAGTCGCCACTCAGTGTTTCGAAAACAATTTCATCTTTTTTATAATCTAAAATTGTCTTTAAGCAATGTGCTGTTGCAAGTGTGGCGTGACCGCACAAATCCATTTCAATTTCTGGCGTAAACCATCGCAAATGGATTTTTTCTCCTTTATCTACAAAAAAAGCGGTTTCTGCAACGGCATTTTCTTTAGTTATTTTCAACAAAATGTCGTCTGATAACCAATTGTCAAGAGGCACCACACAAGCAGGATTTCCACCAAAAATGGTATCTGTAAATGCGTCAATTTGGTAAAGTTTTAATTCCATTTTTCTTTTTATTTTATAATAAACAGCATATAGTCAATTTCTTTTTTGAAAAGACTATATGCTGTAATTTTTGTTAATTATGCATCAACAAGTATCACTTGACCAGTAATAAATCCATCAACCGAGCGCTCAAACGCTTTACCAACCAATGCACTTGGTACAGGTTGAAATCCTGGCATCATATCGCCATAAACATCCCAAGCTTCTGCTAAAACTGTTGGATTTACTGAATTTACACGAATACCTCTTGGCATTTCGAAGGCTACACATTTTACAAAGGTATCAATGGCACCACTTGTAGTTGCATCTGCAATAGCAAAAGGAATAGGCTTTAAATTTAGAATACCTGTAATAAGCGTAAAGGAACCTTTATCAGCAATGTATTCTTGACCTATTCTAACAATATTGATTTGCCCCATCATTTTACTCATTACTGTAGTCATCCATTGCGCTTCAGTCATTTCCTCGAAGGTTGCATATTCACATACGCCAACTGTATTCACAACTGCATCAAAGTGACCAACCTCCTTGAATAATTTTCTCAAAGATTCTTCACTGGTAATGTCAACTTGGTAGTCGCAACCGTCTTTTGAACGACCAGCTGTAATCACTTTGTGTTTTCCTAAACCTGTAAGTGCTGCTTTTCCCATTTTCCCATTAGCACCTATTAAAATTACTGTTTTCATATATTTAATTATTTTTAATTTGAAGTGCAAAATTACACTCCTGTCATACTATTCAAGTAGGACATTTGTCTAATAATTAAATCGATGCTCTTATTCTACTTAAATGTCTTTGAGTAATTCCAAGATAGGAAGCTATGTAGTGAAGTGGAATTTGTTGCACAAATTGTGGATAGTTGTTTATCAAATCTACATATCGTTTTTGGGCGTTGGATTTTTGATGATTAAATATCCATTTTTCGAGTTCAACATATTCTTTTTCAGCAATTATTTTTAAAAAATTCAACCATTTATTGTTTGATTCCGCAAGGTTTTCTAATTCTTTTTTTGAAATTGAAATTATTTCAGAATCGGTTAAAGCTTGTAAATTTTCTTCTGATTTATTCTGTGTAATAAATGAAGAATAAGCCACTAATAACGAATTAGGAAAGGTAAAGCAATAGGTTATTTCTTCATCATTATTAGAATAATAGAATGAACGAAAAATGCCAAAATTCACGAAGGAAAGCGTGGTACAGATTTCATCTTGTTTAATGAAAAAATCTCCTTTTTTTATCGTAGAAATAGTCGCTAAACTTATAAATTCATTTATTTCACTATCTGTAAATAAATTGTATTGTTTTAAGTATTCCAACAGTTGATTTTTCTTAAACATAGTACTTGTCTTAAGCTTTAATTCTATAATTCGTATTTATATTTTGCTGCTTTGCAAAGTTAGCAATTACAAGTGTAGAATTTTAAATCCCTTTCAAATCATTGATGATATAAAAAATATGACATTAATTTACTGGCTGTTTTTCTATAAAATCATTTGTACTTAGTTTATCAAAAGACTTTACTTTCTCCATCATTTGGAATAAAAACCTTATCAGAAAGTCCAATTTTTGAAACTTCTACTTTTAATTGTTGTCGTGTTGTCGGGCAATGATTTACAGCTTCTAGATGATTGGCGATTACTTGATTTGGTGCATTTTTTACGAATTTTAAAATGTCGTCCATTCGCATTAACAAAGGTTGAAAAATATCTAATTGTGCTGTTCCAGAAGCCACCACAGCTATTTCAGGTTTTAATTGCGTTAGAACTTTATGCACATCTTCGGTATAAATGGTGTCTGCGCTTAAATACATTGACTTTTCATTTGGTAATTCAATGTAAAAACCCATTACATTTCCCATTGGTTTGGCTACAAATCCGTAACCGTGAACGGCTGGAATACCTTGAATTTTTCCTCCTAGAAAAAGGCTTTCTTTCCAATAATCAACTGTTTGGTAAACGTTTAATCCTTTTTTTCTTAATGTAGCTTCATCTTTTATGCTACAAATAACAGGAATTTGTTTAGTGCGAAGAAAATGCTCTGCTTCCTTGTCCAAATGGTCTGGATGCAAATGCGTTAGTAAACAATGTGTAGTTTTTTCAACGATATCCATTGCATTGCTTGGTAAATCTACAATCGGATTTCGTTGTGGCTTGAAACGGAAAAGTGTAAAAGTGGGTCCTGCTGTTCCTTTTTTTCCAAGCATTGGGTCAACTAATATAAAATTAGCTCCGGTTTCTATGACTAAAGTGGCGTTTCTTAAATGATGTACTTACATTATTTAATAGTTTTAAATTTAAAGTACAAAGTTGCCCAATGTTAAAATAGATTCCATTGATTGAAATCAAGAAATCAAATTCTTTTTCTAATTCTACTCAATGTTTCTGGCGTAATTCCCAAATAAGAAGCAATATGATATTGTGGAATTTCAAGTAACCAATCGGGCTTGTTTTTCATAATATCGAGATACAATTCTTCTGCAGTATTTACAAAATGGTTGAACTCTTCGGTTTCTTTATTAACAACAATTCTTTGAAAAATAGTTTCAATAAATAGTTTTCCACATTTGTATTGGTCTGTAAAAGTCAAGAATTTATCTTTGGATAAAACCCTCAAATCTACATCGGTCAAACATTCTTGATACTTTCTTGTTGCTGTAGAATGTGTAAAGGAGGAAAAATCGGTTATAAAATTTGAATTGGTATAAAAATTAATATTTTTTTCCTTGTCGTTGGTAGCATAATATTCTCGAATAATGCCTTGGTCTAAAAAACGGAGTTCATTTTCAATAGTTCCGTTTTCTAAAATGATTTCCCCTTTTATGTATGATTTAGTTACAAAAGTAGTTACAAATTCTTCTAAACCTTCTTTATTAAAAGGAAATTCATTGCTAAAAAATAAAGATAATTTGTCTTCTTCTGTCATTATTATTTTTAAAGTTGTTTCTGCGGTTCGGCAAAATTGTCACCAACGTTAGACCATGAAAAACCTCCACACCCGAGCCAAAGCGAACAGACCGAGTAATCCTGCCATCAAATATACTAAAATAGTTATTGAACTTTAACTAAAAAAAACAAACCTCCTTTAAATCTCCCGAGACTTCGGGATTAAACGAGGTCAAGATTTTATGTTTTGGCAAATGGATTTGAGAAAACGCTAGTTGTGCAACAGTTACTGCTGTTAGTGGCTGTGCTTATTCGCTAACTGTCACGCAATACTTTAAATAGTCTGATATTTTTTCACAAAGTCTGTGTTCCAAATATTCATTTCCTCCTTTCAATGAATTATAAATTTGAACAGCTTGTTTTTGATATTCTGTAATTTTTTCAAAGCTCCAATGTTCTGGTGGAACTTGTAAGTTTGTTATTCTATCTGCCAATTTCACAGCCCAAACTTCTTTTTGCAATTCCTTAATGCGATTTAGACTATCGTCCATTCTTTCTTCTTTGGAAATTTTAGAATTTTTTGTCAGTGCTAAAACTCCTTGAGCAATTTCTTTCCCAAATTCATTAGCAATTTCATCAAACGTAGTTTCTGTATCCTCTAAAATGTCATGAAGTAAAGCAACTTGAACGGCAAATTCAGAATCAAACTTTTCTGTTTTTTGAGCTGCAATCAGAATTTCCATTGCTACATTACTCAAATGAACAACATAAGGCAAGTTTGTTCCTGGAATTAATTGATTAATGTCCGCATGCTTTTTTGCCGCAAACTTTATAGCTTTTTGATATTTACTTTGTAATTCAATCATGTCATTTATTCTGATACTCTAGCATTGCCACTAACGTCAGACTGTGAAAAAACCTTCACAATCCTAGTACCAAATATAGTAAAATAGTTGTAAGAAAGTTATAGTTTTTTTATCTTTAACGATGCAACATATACAAGGAATAGCTCGCAACCAACTACAAGTAAGCAGTCTAGAAAACACTATTAGTCAGGACAATCCTGTTCTCCCGAAGCGTCGGGATCATAGATGCTTTTGTCAACAGTATCGATTTAGAGAAAATAGGATTTACGCCAAGAGTATTAAAAACCATCCATTTTAACCCAAGTTGTTTCCCTAAAACAAGGAAAGAACTTGGCTTTTATAAAATCAGTCTTTTTAGACTTAAAAAACTCGTTTGTAAGCACTCCAAGTTTTACAACTTTGAATTATAACTAAAAAACTAACCTCCTTAAAATAGCTTCTAAAGAGGTTACTTTTTATAAATATTTTAAAATTTTAGTTTTTTATTGAGGTTGTGCAACAGTTACCCGTGTTAGCGGTTCGTTGTTTTTCTGCCTTGTGTTTTTCCATAGTAATTGTTGTCTAAAAAGCCGTCAGCAATTTGAGAAACTATTGAATGGCTTGAATTCCAAGAATAATATACTTCGTCCGCCCATTTTTTTATTAGTTCAATACATTCGTCTACTGTTGTCGCCTTAGTCAGGTCTTTTGCGGTAATTTCACCTCTGTCTAATGGTTTCGGGACCACAAGAAATTCATTAGGTCTATTTTGTTTATAATCGTTCAAAAAGTCGCTTAGCAACGGAGATTTTTTGTAGTCCCAAGTTTGCTTTTTATCAAGTATCAAATTCAACCTTGTCAAATGAAAATGATTGCTCCATTGTCCGTGAATTTCTGGATGTTGTAAAGCATGTGCGTCAACACTTAAAAATCTTGATATGTGATGTTCTGAATTATTAAAGTCCAAAAGCTGAAGTCCATTGTTATAATTGTCCATACAGTCAAAGATGCCTTTTTGATAGTCTGCACCACAAAACTGACACCTTCCTTTGTCGAGGAGAATTACACCATTTTTATTTGCTTGGTCTATAAAGTCTTGCATTATTTCTTTGTATTTAATCGTGATTTGTGTGCATCGTACTTTAATGGAAGCTATCAGTGGTTCGTTGTTCTATCATTTTTTATTGGCAATATATTCATTGTGCAACAGTGAATAAACAACTGAATCTACAAATTTGCCTGCTATAAGATAATGTTGTCTTAATAATCCTTCTTTAATGAAGAAATTGTTCTCGATGATTTTCAAAGAAGGAATGTTATAACTTCCAACAAGGGCTTCGATTCTGTGTAATTTCAATTCATTAAAGCCATAGTCAATAATTGAACTAACAGCTTCGGTCATCAATCCTTTTCTTTTAAAATTCTCATCAGAAATAGTGTAACCTATTTCTGCGCGCTGATGTTCTTTATTCCAATTATGAAGTCCACATCGACCTATTATTGATTTAGTTGTTTTTTCAGTAAGCAAAAAAAGTATGAAATCCCTATTATAGGATGCATATCCGTTTTTGTACTTATATTCTTCAATATGATAATCTTCGTCTGTTCGGTGCCCTAATATTTTCTTTATTTCGTCTCTGCTAAAATTTTCAAAAATAAAAGTCATATCCTGAGATGAATAACCAGTCAGTTTTAATCTTTGAGTTTCAATTATTTCAGGTTCCAATTTCATTTTATGTTCACGCTTTTTATTTTCTGAATCGTCCTTTACAATGACCGCTAACGGCTACGTATTGGCGATGGTGGGGCATTTGAAAAACGTCAGCTCAACATTTGCACAAATGCCCAATAGAATTACTAATGTTAAATTTACAACTGTCAGCCCCACTATTGCCAATACGCTG
>NZ_JACTAC010000023.1 GCF_014486675.1 Flavobacterium macrobrachii | reverse complement strand
TTTAAAACAAAAATTCATTAAATAATTATCGAAAATTCAAACAGAAGATCATAAAAAGCAGAAAATAGATTATAACTAAAATGATTTCTAGTCGAAATTGCTGTATTTTTTTCATAAGAAATGTGTTTTAATGAAATTGTAAACATTGCAAATCAAATAGTTTGTTTTTGTAAAATGTTTTATTTTTCATGAAAGTGATGACGTTTTTTATGAAATTGGTTATTATTTTTATGAAGTAAAAATCAATAGAAAGTTATCTTGTATTTGCTTTTACTTAACACACGTTAAAAAAACCATAACAATGTAATTTAGTGATTACTTTATTCGTTATTTTGCCGAAAATATTTGTATGTTTCGTTGGTTATTTCTCTTCATAATCATTGCTATTGTTGAAATTTATTCTTTTCAAGCGATAAGAACAATTTCAAAATCTAGAGTTGTACTTTCAGTATATTTGATAGTCTCTATATCAGTAATCATTTTTATTTTCTACCAATTTTCAAAATTTGATAGAAGTGTTGGACAAACGCAAATGTCATTATTTACTTTAGGATTGTTGTTGTTGGTGCTTGTTCCAAAAATTATAATGACATTATTTATGTTTTTGGAAGATATTTTCCGGATTTTTAGCGGAACAATTACTCATTTTATGGGCGATAACGATTCGGGAAATTTTTTGCCAAACCGACGAAAATTCATCAGTCAGATGGCTCTAGCAATTGCGGCAATTCCGTTCACTTCATTGTTATACGGAATGACGAAAGGGAAATACAATTATAAAGTAATCAAACAAACGCTGTTTTTTTCAGATTTGCCCGATGATTTTGATGGTTTCACAATTACTCAAATATCCGATGTTCATAGCGGAAGTTTTGATAATCCAGAAAAAATACAATATGCAGTTGATTTGATTAATCAACACAAAACCGATTTGATGCTTTTTACTGGCGATATTGTCAATACACATGCAACGGAAATGCATCCTTGGATTGAAACTTTTAATAAAATTGATAATCATCAATATGGAAAATTCGCGGTTTTAGGGAATCATGATTATGGAGAATATGTAACTTGGTCATCGCAAGCAGCAAAAGACGAAAATTTTGAAGCCATTAAAAAAGTATATGGCGATATTGGTTTTGATTTGCTTTTAAACCAAAACAAAAAAATTAAAAAAGGTTCGAGCGAAATAGCGATTGTTGGCGTTGAAAATTGGGGTAAAAATTTCAAACAAGCTGGCGATTTAAACAAAGCTTCGGAAGGATTGTCCAATGAAGATTTTAAAATATTAATGAGTCATGATCCAAGTCATTGGGAATATGAAGTTAAAAACCATGATAAAAATTTCCAATTAACGCTTTCTGGTCACACGCATGGATTGCAATTTGGAATTGAAATACCTGGAATTATCCGATGGAGTCCAGTACAATATGTTTACAAGCAATGGGCTGGATTGTATGAAAATTTAGGACGTTATATCTATGTAAATCGCGGTTTTGGGTTTCATGCTTATCCTGGTCGTGTTGGAATTTGGCCAGAAATAACGGTTTTCGAACTAAAAAAAGCAGAAAAAGTAGCATAATTAGTTAAAAATGCTACATTTGTAGTATTCTAAATTCATTTCTTTATAAAAGAAAATTATAATATTTTGGTTTTATGTCAAAATTTGGAGAATTAATTAACGCTCAAGTACCTGTGTTGATAGACTTTTACACAGAGTGGAACGATTCATCAGTTTCAATGCATCCTGTAATTAGAGATGTTGCAGCCGCACTTGGTGATAGAGCCAAAGTGATTAAAATTGACGTTGATAAAAATCAAGAACTTGCCGAAGCACTTCGCATCAAAGGTTTGCCTACTTTAATGATTTATAAAGAAGGTCAAATGGTTTGGAGACAATCAGGCGAATTAGATGCTAATACGTTGATTGGAATTGTACAAGAGCAACTTTAGTCGATTTTTTCGCAGGTAAATCCTTTCTCTTTTAAAAACTCTAATGTTTTTGGTAAAACATATTCTAGGTTTTGCCAAGCTTTTTTGCTGTCGTGAAAAACGATAATACTTCCACTTTCTATATTTTTCAATACATTCTCTAAGCATTTTTCTTTTGATGTAGTTTGGTCAAAATCATAAGAAATAATATCCCACATGATTATTTTGTAACCCATTTTTCTAAGTATTTTCGCTTGGGAAGATTTTATTTTTCCGTAAGGTGGACGAAAGAGTTTGCAGTTTTCTGTACTCAGTTTATAGTGTTCAGCTTCATAGAGTTTTGCATTGTTAATGTAATCTTCCGTTGAGGTTTCCCAGCCTTTAAGATGGTTAAAAGTATGATTGCCAATGGAATGATTTTCTGAAATTACTTTTTGGAATATTTCAGGATATTTTCTGCAATTATCACCAATACAAAAGAATGTAGCTTCGGCATTGTAGTTTTTTAGTTGTTCTAAAACCCATTCCGTTATTTCAGGCGTTGGTCCATCGTCAAAAGTTAAATACACTTTTTTTTCGTCATTTGGTATTGACCAAACATAGTTGGGGAAAAGTATTTTAATTAACCGATTTGTTTTAATCCATAAACTCATGTTGTAAATGTAATAATAAAAAAAATGTGCCAAAATGAATTTTCATGATGACACATTTCAATTTTTTTGAATTAAAAATTACTCCATTTCTCTACCAAAACGTTCAAAACGTTTATTTAATGAATTGAAAGCTGCTTTGTTTTTAGTATAGAATTCAAGGTCTTTGTTGTCCTTCATAACATATAATAAACTTCTATATCGTTCAATATCAGTAATAATGTCTGAAGCAATTCCGTTTTGAATAGAAGATTGAATTCCGCTGTAATAGGTTAAGCTTTGCTTGTATTTGTTTACTAATTTATTTAACAATTCACGCGCTTTTTCTTTTTTACCAATTTGATAATAACCACTTGCAAAAGGCTCAACCATAGTGTAATAGCCATAATAATCCATTGGCATTTTATTTAAAGCAAGTTCAATTATTTTTTCGGCTTTATCGTTTTTCTCTTCATAGATTAGCTGTTGCATCAATCTAGCCATATTGGTTCTGTAAGATATACTGTTTTTTCTAGTTTCTGGATCATGATAAATATCAGTTCTTTCGCCGTTACCCCATTCCCATTTATTGATAATGTTGTACATTTTTTCACTATCAATTTGTCCCATATCTATAGGACTTTCTGGATTGTTTTTGGTTTTTACAGGAACTAATTTGTAAACCAAACCGTCTAATTGTAGATAATCTTTCATCCAAAGATAATCGTCATCACCAAAACTTCCTCCAGTAAAATAAATTGGTCGTTTCCAATTGTTGTTTGCAATCACATCAAGCATCATCAATCGGTTTTTATACATTGCGCGTCCTTTGATATCCAAATCAATAAAAGGAACAATTGAGTCGTTGTATTTTGGATTCACCACTTTGTTTTGGATGATGTTGTTTTTATCAACTGGAATTCTGATTTTATTGGTTGGATAGAAATGAATGGTTTGTCCATTTTCCAAATCAATTGTTGATCTTGAATCTTTTATAAAATCAATTAATGCTTTTACATCCCATCGCGCATCGGTTTTTGGAACATGGGCAACATAGTCTAGTTTGTCACCAACATATTCATCATGTTTAAACGAAATAGGTAGTCCTTCAGCTTTGTAGGTTTTGTTTTTTTGCTGATCGATATACCAATCGGTCATGAAAAGACTTGTATTTACAATTTTTACATCTGTTCTAATGCCTTCAATTTCTTGTGCATACCAAAGCGGGAATGTGTCGTTGTCACCAATGGTAAATAGAATGGCGTTTTGTTCACAGGAATTCAAATAATTTTTTGCCATTGCTAAAGCGGTATATTTATTTGAACGGTCGTGATCATCCCAGTTTTGGGTTGCCATTAAAATTGGTGAAGCAAGTAGACAAGCTGCAATTACAATTGGACCAGCCAACTTTGATTTGACATAACCAGTTACAATTTCATAAATAGCATAGACTCCAAATCCTACCCAAATCGCAAAAACGTAGAATGAACCTACCAATGCATAATCTCTTTCTCTTGGTTCGAATGGTCTTTCGTTTAAGAAAATTTTCAAGGCAATGCTTGTAAACAAGAATAGAACCAAAAGAACATAGAAACTCTTTAAATCACGCTGTGCATGATACATTAAACCGATAAGTCCGATGATGAATGGTAAAAAGAAATATACATTTCGTCCTTTGTTATTTTTAGCATCATCTGTTAAGTTGGTTTGTGTTCCTTTTCCTAGATGAAGTTCATCAACAAAATCAATTCCGCTAATCCAGTTTCCGTCTAGGTTATCATATTTACCTTGAATGTCGTTTTGTCTTCCAACGAAATTCCAAAGTAAATATCGTCCATACATATAACCAAATTGGTATTCAAACATGAAACTTAAATTGTCTAAAGCCGATGGTTTTTCGATGATTAAATAATCGCTGTATTTTTTTAAGAAAGCTACATAATCTTCGTTGTCCACTTGTTTTTGGGCATAAGCCGTTTTGAATTCGTTTATGCTAGATGTTAACTCATTTTTTAGTTGAGCAACAGCTTCGTTGATTTGTTCTTCGCTTAATTCTTCTAAATTAACACCATATTGAGCTAAATCTTCTTCATAAGGATAATTATGATTTAGTTGGAATTTTGGAACACCAGTAAAGGAAATATAATTTTCAATATGTTCTGTACTCCACAGTCGAGGTAAAACAGCTTTGTGATTATTATCGGTGTTTTGTTCGGCGTTTTTATAATTGTTTACAATTACATATTTTCCGGTTTTATAATCTCTTTCATAGTTGGGTTTTTTGTCCAAATAAGGTTGATCTGCATCCAATCCTGCAAAGGTATCAGTATATTGCGGACCATAAAATAAAGGATTAACACCATATTGCTCACGATTGTAATACGCTAGAACTTCGGCAGCATCAGAAGGTTTATTTTCGTTAATTACCACATTAGCATTTGCTCTAATTGGTAACATCATCCAAGTTGAAAATCCAATCAATAAAAACAAAATACAAAGGATAACGGTATTGTAGAAAGGATGTCCTTTTTGGCGAGTGTATTTCAATCCAAAATAGAAAAAAGCAACAATTAATAATGATGCAAAAATAGTTCCTGAGTTGAACGGTAAACCGATGGTGTTTACCATAAAAATCTCCATTTTTCCGAAGAAAGCTAATGTATAAGGCAATAATAATTTGAAGATAAACAACAAAACGGCTACAATTATAATGTTAGCAATGATGAAGTTTTTTACAGTTATTTTTTTGTAGTTTTTGAAGAAATATAAAAAACCTATGGCAGGAATTGTCAATAATGCCATAAAGTGTACTCCAAATGAAAGCCCAATTACAAGCGAAATTAACAACAACCATCGATTTCCTCTTGGCGTATTCATTTCTTCTTCCCAACGCAAACCTAACCAAAGTAGAATTGCAATAAACAACGATGCCATTGCGTAAACTTCGGCTTCAATGGCACTATTCCAAAAACTATCTGAAAAAGTAAAGGTTAATGCGCCAACAAACGAACTTCCTAGAACTACAATTAATTTAGAATTATCGAGTTCTGTATAATTACTGATTATCTTTTTAAGCAAAATCGTGCTTGACCAAAACATAAATAATATGGTAAATGCACTCGAAAACACAGAAAGCATGTTAACCATCAAGGCAACTAATTCATTATTACCAAAAGCAAACATTGAGAAAAAGGCACCAAGAATTTGATAAAACGGCGCTCCAGGTGGATGACCTACTTCTAGTTTAGCTGCGGTAGAAATATATTCACCACAATCCCAAAAACTCATCGTAGGTTCAACAGTAAGTGTATAGGTTATTAGAGCAATTGCGAAAGAAGACCAACCTAAAATGGTATTCCATTTATTAAAATTGAAGTTTTGCATAATTCAATACTAAAGTGTTTTTACTTTTTGTGGTACAAAGAAACTATTTTTTACTGCAAATTAAGTTGCTTTAACTAAATTTTCTTAATTCAAGTGAGTTAATCGTAGGTTAAATAACTAATTTAGAGCATTAATTGGTTTTTTAAATGATTTTTTAAAAAAATATTTGTTTAGATAAAAAAAAGATGTAAATTTGCACTCGCAATAAGCAAAATGCTAGTTCACTATCATTAAAACTTATTAAAATTCTGGTCTATGGTGTAATGGTAACACAACTGTTTTTGGTGCAGTCTTTCTAGGTTCGAGTCCTAGTAGACCAACAAAAAATCCCGCAACTTGCGGGATTTTTTGATTCAATGTGTTTCTAAAATTAGATTTTAAAAGTAACAACTGGTCTAACCGAATGATTAACCAAGTCTTCACTAATACTGCCGTTGAAGAAATGAGCCAATCCTTTTCTGCCGTGAGTACTCATTCCAATCAAATCGGCGTTTATATGGTTTGCAAAATTTAAAACACCACTTTCTACATTAACATCGTTATAGATATGAGTAGAAAATTTATTGATTGTAAATTTAGAAACAAAATGATCCATAATTTCCTGAGCAACGTGAGTTGGTTTAAAACTACTTGGAGTGTTAATCATAACCAAATGTAGTTCTGCATCAAATTTATTAGCAAATTCAACTACTTTTTCAAAAGGTTTTTTTACCTCATCCGAAAAATCAGCAGCAAAAACAAAACGCGCTACATTAAATGTACTTTGTTCTTTTTTGATAATCAAAACTGGAATGTTTGAGTTTCTAACTACTTTTTCAGCATTAGAACCAATAAACATTTCTTTGAAACCGCTTGCACCGTGTGAACCCATTACGATTAAATCAACACCATTTTTTTCGCTGATTTTCATAATTCCATCAAAAGCCAATTCAAATTGAACAATTTCAGAAACTTTTAATCCTTGCAAACAATCGTCGTCCATTAAATCTTCTAGTTTGTTGATGGCAGCATTTTTAAAAAGCATTATTTCTGGTAACTCATGTCCAACTCCAATAGCATCGCCAGCTTGACCAGGTAATTCTAGCATGTGTAATAAGAAGATTTCTCCGTTGTTTTTTCTAGCAATTTCGGCAGCAACTTTTAATGCATAATAGGCGTGATCTGAAAAGTCGGTCGGGACCAATATTTTTTTCATAATAAAAAAGATAAATTAGGTTGTAAATTTTATACAATAAAGATACTAAAAAAATTTGATATCACAATGATTTTTTGATTTATAAAAAAATCACTATATTTGTGCCGTTATTTACCATTTTCTAAATAATGAGGGAAGCAATGCTTCCCTCTTTTTATACAAAATATGACATTTAAAGAAAAAGTAGAAGGTTTGTTAAAGCAAGGGTTAGACGAAAATCCATCTTTGTTTTTGGTAGATTTGAATATATCAGATAGTTACAAAATTACAGTGACTTTAGATGGCGATAATGGTGTTACACTTCAAGATTGCATTGATATCAGTAGAGTAATTGATCAAAATCTAGATCGAGAAGAACAAGATTTTTCTTTAGAAGTTGCTTCGGCAGGAGTTTCATCGCCATTAAAAAATATCCGTCAGTTTAAAAAAAATATAGGGAGAACTTTAAAAGTTAAAACACAATCTGGAGAAACTATCGAAGCAGAATTAGTTGATGCTAAAGAAGATTTTATAATCCTAAAATGGAAGTCCAGAGAACCAAAAAAAATAGGAAAAGGAAAAGAAACCGTTGAAAATCAGCGAGAAATTTCTTATTCAGAGATAAAAGAAGCAATTGTTACAATAATATTTAATTAAAAATTTGGCATGGAAAATATTGCATTAATCGAATCATTTTCAGAGTTTAAAGACGATAAACTTATTGATCGAGTAACGCTTATGGCGATTTTGGAAGATGTTTTTAGAAACGCATTAAAAAAGAAATACGGTTCTGATGACAATTTTGACATCATTATCAATCCTGATAAAGGTGATATGGAGATTTGGCAAAGACGTATTGTAGTTGCTGATGATGATTTAGATTTAGAACACCTAGAAATTACATTGACTGATGCCAGAAAAATTGAGCCCGATTTTGAAATTGGCGAAGAGGTTTCAGAAGAAGTAAAACTTATCGATTTAGGAAGAAGAGCAATTTTAGCTTTGCGTCAAAACTTAATTTCAAAAATTCACGAACACGATAGTACTAATCTTTACAAACAATTTAAAGATTTAATTGGCGAAATTTATACAGCCGAAGTTCACCACGTTCGTCCAAGAGTAGTAATTCTTGTTGACGATGAAGGAAACGAAATCGTTTTACCAAAAGAAAAACAAATTCCTTCCGACTTTTTTAGAAAAGGAGATAACGTTCGCGGTGTAATTGAAAGCGTTGAATTAAAAGGAAATAAACCACAAATTATCATGTCGAGAACGGCAGATAAATTCTTGGAAAAATTATTCGAACAAGAAATTCCAGAAGTATTCGATGGTTTAATCATGATTAAAAAAGTAGTAAGAATTCCAGGCGAAAAAGCAAAAGTAGCCGTAGATTCTTATGACGATAGAATTGATCCAGTTGGAGCATGTGTTGGAATGAAAGGTTCGCGTATTCACGGAATTGTTCGTGAATTAGGTAATGAAAACATTGACGTTATCAACTATACAACTAACTCATCATTGTTGATTACAAGAGCATTAAGTCCAGCAAAAGTATCGTCAGTAAAAATAAACGAAGAAACAAAACACGCTGAGGTTTTCTTGAAATTAGAAGAAGTTTCAAAAGCAATTGGTCGTGGTGGACACAACATCAAATTAGCAGGACTTTTAACCGGTTACGAACTAGATGTAATTAGAGAAGGAAGCGCAATCGAAGAAGACGATGTTGAATTAACAGAATTCTCAGATGAAATCGATGGATGGATTATTGACGAATTTGCAAAAATCGGTTTGGATACAGCCAAAAGTATTCTAAGTCAAAATGTTGATGATTTAGTAAGAAGAACAGATTTAGAAGAAGAAACTATTCTAGAAGTAATCAAAATATTGAAAGAAGAGTTTGAAGACTAATTTTATACAAAAATCAACAACACAACAACAATAGATAAATATTAAAAAGATTTTATGTCTGAAGGAAATATTAGAATTAATAAGGTTTTAAGGGAATTAAATATTTCTTTGGAAAGAGCTGTGGATTATCTAAAAGATAAAGGAGTTGCTATTGAAGCAAGTCCAAACACAAAAATTTCTGATGATGTATACAACATTCTTTGCGGTCAATTTGCTGGTGATAAAGGCAACAAAGAAGCTTCAAAAGGCATCAGCGAAGAGATTAAAAAGGAGAAAGAAGCACTTCGAATAGAAAGAGAAAAAGAGATTGAAGACAAACGTAAGCAAGATGAAGAACGTCAACGTTTAGAATTAATCAAAGCTAAAGCAGTTGTTACAGCACCAAAACAAGTAGGAAAAATTGATTTAGATCCAAAACCTGTTGTTGCCGAAACACCAAAAATTTCTCCAGTTAAAAAAGAAGAAAAACCTATTGAAGTTGTAGTTGAAAAACCATTGGTAGAAACTCTAAAAAGCGAAAGCAAACCAGAGGCAAAACCAATTGAAAAATCAACAGAAAAACTTGTTGAAAAACCTACTGAAAAACCTTCGGAACAAGTTGTTGAACAACCGGTTGAAGAAAAGTTCACAACGCAATATCAAAAATTATCGGGAGCAACTTTGACAGGACAAGTTATTGATTTGTCTCAGTTCAACAAGCCAAAGAAGAAAAAAGAAGAGTTCAAAAAAGACGCAAATAAACCTGGAACACCAGCTAATAATGCAGCAGGAGCAAATAATGCAAATGCAAACAAGAACAAAAGAAAACGTATTCCGCCAAAACCTGGAGAAGCTAGACCATCAACAGGCGGAGGAAATGCTTTTGGACCAAACAAAACAGGAAATAAACCTGGCGGTGGTTTTCAAAAAGGAAATCGTCCAGCAATAGTTCAAAAAGTTGAACCAACAGAAGAAGAAGTTAAAAACCAAATTAAAGAAACTTTAGAACGTCTTCAAGGAAAAGGAAACAAATCTAAAGCGGCAAAATACAGAAGAGACAAACGTGATTCGCATCGTCAACGTTCAGAAGACGAAATGCAAGCACTTGAAGAAGGAAGCAAAACACTTAAAGTTACAGAATTTGTAACCGTAGGTGAAATTGCAACCATGATGGATGTGCCAATTACTAAAGTTATTGGTACTTGTATGTCACTTGGAATTATGGTAACGATGAATCAACGTCTTGATGCAGAAACGTTGTCAATTGTTGCTGATGAATTTGGATACGAAGTAGAGTTTATTACTACTGATATCGAAGAAAATCTTGAAGTTGTTGAAGATAGACCAGAAGATTTAGTTACTCGTGCTCCAATTGTTACCGTAATGGGACATGTTGATCACGGTAAAACTTCCTTACTGGATTATATTCGTAAAGAAAACGTAATCGCAGGAGAATCAGGTGGAATTACACAACATATTGGTGCTTATGGAGTAACCCTTGATGGTGGACAAAAAATAACATTCCTTGATACACCAGGTCACGAAGCATTTACTGCAATGCGTGCTCGTGGTGCTCAAGTAACCGATATTGCAATTATTGTAGTAGCAGCAGATGATGACATCATGCCACAAACCAAAGAAGCAATCAGTCATGCGCAAGCTGCTGGAGTTCCAATGATTTTTGCTATCAACAAAATTGATAAACAAGGTGCAAATCCTGAAAAAATTAAGGAAAAATTAGCCGCAATGAATTTATTAGTAGAAGATTGGGGTGGAAAATACCAATCGCACGATATTTCTGCTAAAAAAGGTACAGGTGTTAGAGAATTATTAGAAAAAGTTTTGCTTGAAGCTGAAATTTTAGACTTAAAAGCAAATCCAAATAAACCTGCAGTTGGAACTGTTGTGGAAGCGCAACTAGACAAAGGAAGAGGTTATGTGTCAACAATCTTGGTACAATCAGGAACATTGAGAGTTGGAGATTATGTTTTGGCTGGAAAAAATCACGGTAAGGTAAAAGCCATGCACGATGAAAGAGGTCATAATATCAAAGAAGCTGGACCGTCAACACCAATTTCAATATTAGGTTTAGACGGTGCATCAACTGCCGGAGATAAATTCAACGTTTTTGAAGACGAAAGAGAAGCAAAACAAATTGCGTCAAAACGTTTACAATTAATGCGTGAACAATCCGTTAGAACACAACGTCATATTACATTGGCAGAAATTGGTCGTCGTATTGCATTAGGTCAATTTAAAGAATTGAACATTATCCTTAAAGGTGATGTGGATGGTTCTGTTGAAGCACTTTCTAGTGAATTCTCAAAATTATCTACCGAAGAAATACAAATCAATATTATCCATAAAGGTGTTGGTGCCATTACAGAAACCGATGTAATGTTGGCTTCTGCTTCAGATGCAATTATCATCGGATTTAACGTTCGTCCTGCTGGAAACGCTCGTCAATTGGCACAAAAAGAAGAAATCGATATCAGAAGTTATTCAATTATCTATGATGCTATCAATGACTTGAAAGATGCAATGGAAGGAATGCTTTCTCCAGAAATGAAAGAAGAAATTACTGGAACAGCTGAAATCCGTGAGATATTCAAAGTATCAAAAGTAGGTTCAATTGCTGGATGTATGGTTACTGACGGTAAAATATTCAGAAATTCTAAAATCAGACTTATTCGTGAAGGAGTTGTAATTTACACCGGTGAATTGGCAACACTAAAACGTTTCAAAGACGATGTTAAAGAAGTTTCAAAAGGATATGATTGTGGTATGCAGATTAAAAACTACAATGATATTGAACAATATGATATAATCGAAGCTTTCCAAGAAGTGGAAGTGAAGAAAAAATTGAAATAATAAATACACAAAGAAATCCCATCAAGTTGATGGGATTTTTTATTTTTAAGTAAGTTTGTTTGGAAAGGGTTTTTGTAGTTAATTAGCGAGAAGATTATCAAATGAGCGATTATAATAAATAAAATGTCAAACCTTAAACTTTTATTGTCTTCTAATTTGTTGCCTTTAGGAGGTTTATTTATTCTTTTTATTTCAATTATGGTTGCTTGGGGTAATATAGTAGATTATGATATTCATAAAAATGGATTTTCTATAATAGCTAAAGTGATAGAAGCTCCAATAGATTGTGATAATGTTTCATCAAGAGGTGGGTTTTGTAAACTTGAATACAATGGAAAGTTATACACCAAAAAAGCTGGAAAGAAATTTTGCCATTTAGTATCTGGACAAGAAACGGTAAAAATGATTACAAATAATGATGCAGAGAGTTTGTTATTTCCTGATGAGTTTTCAGATTTTGAGTTTGTATCGCCTTTTATTTTATTGGTTTTTGCTTTATTTGTTATGATTAAATATTATATTCCATTATCAAAAATTAATGGTGATTAATACTAATTTCTAATTCTTTCAGATATGTTGAATGAAATGCTGCAAATTATTTCAATTAAGATTTTTTCATTACTATCTAGGTGAAAATGTATATGGAGTTTGAATTCAATAGTTAACAATAATAAAGACAGAAATATGAAAATCTATTTATTACTATTATTTATTTTAAATTTCTTTTCTTGTCAAAATCAAAAAGACTTTGGTAAAGAAAGTTTAATTGGTGTATGGGAAAGCACTAATAATAGACATCCAAAGATTAAACTAGTGTTTTCTGAAAATAAAGTTATTAGATTTGAAAATGATAATGAAATTGAATACTCTAGTTTTAGAGTTGATTTTGATACTTTAGTGTTTGTAAAAGGAAGAAATAGTGAAAAACATTTAATTAAAAATTTAAGGAAAGATTTAATTAAATTTAGTCTAGTTAATCCAAATGATGTCGATATAGAATTAATAGACATTTTAGAGTTTAGAAAGGTAAAATAAATCAAAAAGATAGATTGTAAATCATTTCAACTAAGGTTCCTACGGAATGACAAACTACCCGCAAACTTGTCATTCCGTAGGTATCTCATTTAAATCAGAATTGCGCTAAGTGTAAAAGAAACCAATAATTCAGCGAGTTCATCAATTAACTCCTATGGAAGTGGAAATCCTGTAATTACTATTCAGAATTTGAATATGAGATTGCTTGGTTTCTCGCAATGACAGATTGAAATCTTGTTTTTTATAACGAGACGGGAAAACGAATAAACAAAAAAGCGTAAACCATTCGCTCCAAAAAAAAATTACTTATTCGGTTTAATCAAAAAAGCATTAGGGTATTTTTTCTTAAGTGTTTGAAGGTTTTTTTCGGCTTCAATTCGGGTTTTGAAGTTTCCAACCCAAACTTTGTACATAGGAGTACTAAAAACGATAGTTCCATCCATGTTTTTGTTCTCTTTTTTAAAGCTTATTAAGGTTTTTTTGGAGTTTTCGCTGTCGCCATTGAAAATCTGAATTTTATAACGGTCGTTAACAGTTATTGAACTATTGATTTTTCTTTTTTCGTTTAATAATTGCTCAAATTTCGGATCCTGATTGATGATTATATTGCTCTCTTGTGCAAAGCAAAATGAAGTTATTTTTAAAGAAATTGCTAAAAGATAAATTGGTTTTGTTACTGTCAAAATTTTCATAATGATTTGATTTTTATACAAATGTAAAACTTAAAAAATTAATCAAAAGACTATTTGTTATTTAGAATTAATATAAATTAATAATTAAGGTCAAAATTAGGTTTTGAGAATAGTTCTTAAGTCGTATTTTTGTGCAAGTTTTTAATAAAGCGATGCATTTTTTGTGAATAATTCATCATAAAAAGTCATGCCAATTTAGTCGATAATCATTAACAAATATGAAAAAAGTGGGTAACCATAATTCGATTTCAAGGAAAATACTCTTCAGTTTAGCTTTTACGCTAGTTTTCTCCTTAACTTTATTTGCACAAAAAACAGCAGCTCCGGCAGCTGATGCAGCAGCAGTTTCTGCTCCAGCAGCAGCAGGCGATGCAGTTGCAGGAAAAGCGTTGTTTAATGCAAATTGTGCTGCGTGTCACAAATTAGATGCAAAATCAACTGGTCCAGCATTAAGAGATGTAGCCAATAAGTACGACAAAGCTTGGTTGTACAAATGGATCAATAACAGTTCTGCTATGGTAAAATCTGGTGATGCTAAAGCAGTAAAGATTTTTGAAGAGTACAACAAGTCGGTAATGACTTCTTTTCCTCAATTATCAACAGCAGATATTGATAATATTTTAGCTTACACATCTGAGCCAAAAGCTGAGCCTACAACTCCGGTTGCAACTGTAGCAGCAAGTGGTCAATCAGCAGATAGCGGAATTTCTAACAATGTAATTCTTGGTGCATTAGCATTAGTATTATTAATGTTAGTAGTAATGTTGTTCTTTGTAAATAATGTGCTTACTAAAATTGCAAAAGCTAATGGTGTTGAAGTAGCTCAAAAACAAGCTTCGTTACCACTTTGGAAAGCATTTGCTAAAAATCAATTCCTGGTTTTAGTTTCTTCAATTTTCCTATTGTTGGCAAGTGGATACTTTGCTTATGGTTGGTTTATGCAAATTGGAGTGGATCAAGATTATGCTCCAGTTCAACCAATCCATTTCTCTCATAGAATTCACGCGGGAAGCAATGGTGTAGATTGTAAATATTGTCACTCGGCAGCTAGAGTTAGTAAAAATGCAGGTATTCCTTCGTTGAATGTTTGTATGAACTGTCACAAAAACATTTCGGAAGTTGCTGACACAACTGCTACAGCAGAATATTCAAAAGCATTCTACGATGGAGAAATCCAAAAATTATATGATGCTGTTGGTTGGGATAAATCAACTCAAAAATATACTGGAAAAACAAATCCTGTAAAATGGGTTAGAATTCATAATCTTCCTGACTTTGCATACTTCAATCACTCACAACACGTTACCGTTGGTGGAATTGAATGTCAAAAATGTCACGGTGAGGTTCAAACCTATGAAATTCAAAAACAATTTGCTCCTTTAACAATGGGATGGTGTGTAAACTGTCACAGAGAAACGAATGTTAAAGTGGAAGGAAATGCTTATTACGACAAAATTCACCAAGAACTTTCTAAAAAATACGGTAAAGAAAAGCTTACTGTAAGTGATATGGGCGGTTTAGAATGTGGAAAATGTCATTACTAATAAAATAATTAAGAAGCTAATATTTATATACGATGTCATCTAACAAAAAATACTGGAAAAGTGTTGAGGAACTAAACGAAAATAGTTCTATTGTTGAGACGCTTAGAAATAATGAATTCGTGGAAGCAATTCCAACAGATGAATTTTTATCTGACAAAGAATCATTATCATCTTCATCAACTACTCGTCGTGATTTCTTAAAATATGTAGGGTTTAGTACTGCTGCAGCTACATTAGCAGCATGTGAAGGACCAGTTCACAAATCAATTCCTTATGTGTTACAACCAGAACAAATCATTCCTGGTGTTGCAGATTACTATGCAACAACTATGTTTGATGGTTTTGACTTTGCAAACTTATTGATTAAAACACGTGAAGGTCGTCCGATAAAAGTTGAAAACAATACCATTGAAGGAGCAAAATTTTCTGCTAATGCAAGAGTTCATGCTTCTGTATTGTCTTTATATGATAATCTAAGATTAAAGCAAACTAAAGTTGCAGGAAAAGACGCTACTTGGCAAGAAGCTGATTTAAAGATTAAATCTAGTTTAGCCGATGCAAAAGCAAAAGGTGGACAAATTGTTTTGTTGACTAATACACTTGCAAGTCCTTCGACGGAAAAATTAATCGCTGAATTTATTGCAAAAAATCCAACAGCTAAACATGTTGTTTATGATGCGGTTTCAGAATCGGCAGCACTTGATGCTTTCGAAGCAGTTTCTGGAGAAAGAGCTTTAGTGGATTATGATTTTTCAAAAGCTAATGTAATCGTTTCTGTTGGTGCAGATTTCTTAGGAGATTGGCAAGGTGGCGGATTTGATGCTGCTTATGCTAAAGGAAGAGTTCCACAAGCAGGAAAAATGTCAAAACACTTTCAGTTTGAAGCTAATATGACTTTGTCTGGAGCAGCAGCTGATAAAAGAGTTCCAATGACTGTTGCTGAGCAAAAATTAGCATTAGTTAAAATATACAGTGTTATTACAGGTTCTGCTGTAGCAACTGGAAAAATTGCAAATGAAGACGCAGTTTTAAAAGCAGCACAACAATTAAGAGATGCTGGTTCAAAAGGAGTTTTAGTTTCAGGAATACAAGATAAAAATGCTCAATTATTAGTTTTAGCTATTAATCAAGCTTTAACAAGTGAAGCATTTTCAACAGTTGGAACACGTCAAGTTAGAAAAGGTTCTAACGAAAAAGTGGCTCAACTTATTGCTGATATGAATGCTGGAACAGTTCACACACTAATTATGAGCGGAGTTAATCCAGTTTATACTTTAGCAAACGGTGATGCTTTCGTTTCTGGATTGAAAAAAGTAAAACTTTCGGTTTCTTTCGCCTTGAAAGAAGATGAAACAGCTTTAGTTTCATCAATTGCTATTCCTGCACCTCATTATTTAGAATCTTGGAATGATTTAATGTTAACTAAAGGAACGTATTCTTTGGTTCAACCAACAATCAAACCATTATTCAGTTCAAAACAATTTCAAGAAGCATTGTTAGATTGGAATGGAAACACTCAATCTTTCTATGATTATATAAAAGCAAATGCAGCTAACTATATTTCGGGAACTACTTGGAATAAAGCATTGCACGATGGTTTATTTGTTGGTGCTGTAGGTGCAACTTCAATTAGCTCTGCTGATTTTGGAGCTGCTGCCAATGCATTAGCTCAAACAAAAGCTGTTCAAGGATTTGAATTAGTATTATATACTAAAACTGGTCTTGGTGATGGTCAACAGGCAAATAATCCTTGGTTACAAGAGTTTCCAGATCCAATTACAAGAGTTTCATGGGATAACTATTTAACTATTTCTAGAGCTGATGCAGAAGAATTAGGTGTAGAAAATAGAATTGTTGCCGATGGAGGTTTGAACGGAAGTTATGTTACAATTAATGCTGGTAATAAAGAAATTACTGCTCCAGTTATTGTACAACCTGGTCAAGCTAAAGGAACTGTTGGTTTAGCGCTTGGATATGGTAGAAAAGCTGCTTTAAAAGAAGAAATGCAAGTAGGTGTTAATGCCTATGTTTTATACGCAAACTTTAATAATGTACAATCAGTAACTATTACAAAAGCAGGTGGTGAACACGAGTTTGCTTCTGTTCAATCACAAAAAACGTTGATGGGTAGAGGTGATATTGTTAAAGAAACAACATTACAAATATTCAATACTAAAGAAGCTAAGGTTTGGAATCCACAACCAGTTGTTTCTTTAGATCACAAAGAAGTTGAAGCTACTTCGGTAGATTTATGGGAATCATTTGATCGTTCAATAGGACATCATTTTAATCTTTCAATCGATTTGAATTCATGTACAGGATGTGGCGCATGTGTCATTGCTTGTCATGCTGAAAACAACGTTCCAGTAGTAGGAAAAGAAGAAATTAGAAGAAGTCGTGATATGCACTGGTTGCGTATTGATAGATATTATTCTTCAGAAGAAACTTTTGCTAAAGATGTTGAGAAAAAAGAAGGTTTCGACGGTTTATTTGGAGATAAAGGTTCATTAGGTGGATTTGGACAAATGGAAAGTCCTGCTGATAATCCACAAGTAGTATTCCAGCCAGTAATGTGTCAACATTGTAATCACGCACCATGTGAAACAGTTTGTCCAGTTGCTGCAACATCTCACGGTCGTCAAGGTCAAAACCAAATGGCTTATAACAGATGTGTTGGAACAAGATATTGCGCAAACAACTGTCCATACAAAGTACGTCGTTTTAACTGGTTCTTGTATAACAACAATGACGAATTTGATTTCTATATGAATGATGATTTGGGTCGTATGGTTATTAATCCAGATGTAAACGTCCGTTCTCGTGGAGTTATGGAAAAATGTTCAATGTGTATTCAAATGACACAAAAAACAATTTTAACTGCAAAACGCGAAGGAAGAGAAGTTTCAGTAGATGAATTCCAAACAGCTTGTTCTGCAGCATGTTCTACAGGATCGATGGTTTTTGGTGACGTTAACAACAAAGAAGATAAAGTTTCAAAACTTGTTGAAGATAAAAGAATGTATCACTTACTTGAGCATGTTGGTACAAAACCGAATGTATTCTACCACGTAAAAGTTAGAAATACCTAATAGTAAATTTATTAATAAGAAACAATATAAAGGATTATGTCGTCTCATTACGAAGCACCCATTAGAAAACCTTTAGTTATAGGTGATAAAACTTATCACGATGTAACAGTTGATGTAGCTGCTCCAGTTGAAGGTAGAGCAAATAAACAATGGTGGACTGTATTTTCCATAGCATTGGTAGCTTTCCTTTGGGGAATAGGTTGTATAATTTATACCATATCTACTGGTATCGGAACTTGGGGATTAAATAAAACCGTTGGTTGGGCTTGGGATATTACTAACTTCGTTTGGTGGGTTGGTATCGGTCACGCTGGAACTCTAATTTCTGCAGTACTTTTGTTATTCCGCCAAAAATGGAGAATGGCAATTAACCGTTCGGCAGAAGCAATGACAATTTTCTCGGTTGTTCAAGCAGGTTTGTTCCCAATTATTCACATGGGTAGACCTTGGTTAGCGTATTGGGTTGTTCCAATTCCAAATCAATTTGGTTCACTTTGGGTAAACTTTAACTCACCACTTCTTTGGGACGTATTTGCAATCTCTACTTATCTTTCTGTTTCACTTGTTTTCTGGTGGACAGGTTTATTACCTGACTTTGCAATGCTTAGAGATAGAGCAGTAACTCCTTTCAATAAAAAAATCTATTCAATTTTAAGTTTCGGTTGGAGCGGAAGAGCAAAAGACTGGCAACGTTTTGAAGAAGTTTCTCTTGTATTAGCAGGTTTAGCAACACCACTTGTACTTTCGGTACATACTATTGTATCGTTTGACTTTGCTACTTCGGTAATTCCAGGTTGGCATACAACCATTTTCCCACCATATTTCGTAGCAGGTGCGGTATTCTCAGGATTTGCGATGGTAAATACACTTCTTATCATCATGAGAAAAGTATCAAATTTAGAAGCATATATTACTATCCAACATATCGAATTAATGAACATCGTAATCATGATTACAGGTTCTATCGTTGGTGTAGCTTATATAACAGAGTTATTCGTAGCTTGGTATTCAGGTGTAGAATATGAGCAGTATGCTTTCTTGAATAGAGCAACTGGTCCTTATGCTTGGGCTTATTGGGCAATGATGACATGTAACGTGTTCTCTCCACAGTTTATGTGGTTCAAAAAATTAAGAACAAGTATCATGTTCTCTTTCGTAATCTCGATTGTAGTAAATATCGGTATGTGGTTTGAGCGTTTCGTAATTATCGTTACATCACTTCACAGAGATTATTTACCATCATCTTGGACAATGTTCTCACCAACATTTGTAGATATTGGAATTTATATTGGAACTATTGGTTTCTTCTTTGTCTTATTCCTTTTATATGCTAGAACTTTCCCTGTGATTGCTCAAGCAGAGGTAAAAACAATCTTGAAATCATCAGGAGAAAATTATAAAAGAGAAAGAGAAAAAGAAGGTCATAATCATTCAGATAAACACTAATTGTTGTTATGAGTAATACTAAAGTTATACACGCATTATATAATGATGATGATATTTTGATGGATGCTGTAAAGCAAACAAGAAAAGCACATTATCATATTGAAGAAGTCTTTACTCCATTTCCTGTTCATGGTTTGGACAAAGCAATGGGATTAGCGCCAACAAGACTTGCTATTTGTGCCTTTATTTATGGATGTATCGGTATTTCATTTGCAACATGGATGATGTGGAATATCATGATTAATCCAACTGGAGGTTGGCCACAAGATATTGGTGGTAAACCAAGTTTTAGTTATTTACAAAACATGCCGGCTTTTGTTCCAGTAATGTTTGAAATGACTGTATTTTTTGCAGCTCACTTAATGGTTATTACTTTCTACTTAAGAAGTAGATTGTGGCCATTTAAAGAAGCAGAAAATCCTGATGTAAGAACAACTGATGATCATTTCTTAATGGAAGTGTCTGTTAATAACAATGAAGATGAATTGGTTTCTTTCTTTCATAAAACAGGTGCAGTTGAAGTTAAAGTTGTAGAAAAGCATTAAAAAGAGAATATGAAAAAGTTACTTAAAGTAGTATTTATATTTGGATTATTAGTTTCGTTGTCTTCTTGTAAAGATGATAAGAAACCTAATTACCAATACATGCCAAACATGTATGAATCGGTCGCTTATGAAACCTATTCGGAATCTGATGCTTTCAATTCGCCTACTGGTTTGAAAGGTAAAGAAGGACAATTACCTGTTGATGGGACTATTAAAAGAGGTTTTCAACCTTATGAATATCCAAATACAACAGAAGGATATGAAGCAGCAAAAGCAAGTTTAAAATCACCTCTTGATCCAGCTACTGTTGATATGAAAAAAGCACAAGAGTTATACGATATTTATTGTGCAATTTGTCACGGAAATGCTGGTGATGGAAAAGGTAAACTAGTAACCAATGAAAAATTTCTTGGAGTACCAAGTTATAAAGATAGAGTTATTACCGAAGGAAGTATTTTTCACGTAATTACTTATGGGTTAAATTCAATGGGTTCACATGCTAATCAGTTAAACCAAGAAGAAAGATGGTTAGTGACGGCTTATGTTCAAAAACTGAAAAGCGAATTATAATTGTAGAATAAATTGATTGTTATAGATATGTATACTTTTTCTAGTAAATTAAAAACATTTTCATTCATCTTGATGCTTTTAGGAGTATTAGGAATTGGTTATGGCTTTTTTTCGGCGCCAAAAACAATTCAAGATGTAGAAACTATACTTGCTGCTGATAGTCATGGTCATCATGATGCAAAACATGATGCACATGCAACTCAAAAGCACGATGCTAAAGCAGAAGCTGAGCATAATGAACACCTCGAGCATGTTTTACACCAATTGCAAAACAAACCTTGGGCTGCCGTTTATGTAGCTGGTTTGTTCTTTATGTTGATTTCTCTTGGAGTTTTAGCATTTTATGCCATTCAGCAAGTAGCACAGGCAGGTTGGTCACCAGTATTATTTAGAGTAATGCAAGGTATAACTGCTTATTTGTTACCAGGTTCAATCATTGTTTTCATCTTGTTATTACTTTCAGGTTTCCACTTAAATCATTTATTCGTATGGATGAATGAAGGTGTAACCGAAGTTGGTCATGAAAACTACGATAAACTTATTGCTGGAAAATCAGGTTACTTAAATTTTCCATTCTGGATTATCAGAGCTGCAATTTTTATTGCTGGTTGGAATTTATACCGTTATTTGTCTAGAAAAAATTGTTTAGCTCAAGACGAATCTAACGATAATACTTTCTACAAAAAGAATTTCAAAATGTCAGCGGCATTTTTAGTCTTCTTCATTGTAACAGAATCTATCATGTCATGGGACTGGATTATGTCAGTTGATCCACACTGGTTCAGTACATTATTTGGATGGTATGTATTTGCAAGTTTCTTTGTGAGTGGAATAACGGTAATTTCAATGGTTACTTTGTATTTGAAATCAAAAGGATATTTAGAACATGTAAATACAAGTCATATCCACGATTTATCAAAATTCATGTTTGGTATTAGTGTCTTTTGGACTTATTTATGGTTTTCACAGTTTATGCTTATTTGGTATTCAAATATCCCTGAAGAGGTAACTTATTTCATAACCAGAATCGAGCATTATAACATCACCTTTTTTGGTGCTGTTGTTATGAATTTTATTTTCCCATTCTTAGTGTTGATTAATACTGATTTTAAACGCATCACTTGGATAATTGTTATGGCTGGAACTGTAATTTTAGCAGGTCACTATATTGATTTCTTTAATATGATTATGCCAGCAACAGTTGGTGACCAATGGTTTATTGGTATCACAGAAATCGCAGCAATTTTATTCTTCCTAGGATTGTTCATCTTTGTTGTATTTACAGCTTTAACAAAAGCTCCGTTACTACCAAAAAGAAACCCTTTGATTGAAGAAAGTAAACATTTTCATTATTAATATTTTAAAGTAAAAAACAAATGACAACTTTTTTGATACTTATAGTTGTAGCTTTATTAGCAATTGCTTTGTGGCAGTTAACCAAAATTTTTGATCTAACTCAAGTTGGCTCATCAGTTAACGATACTCAGGTTGCAGATGATAATGACAATAAAGTTAATGGATACTTAATGTTTGCTTTCCTTGTTTTCATATACATTACCACAATTTATTGTGTATGGAATTATGGACATTTCCCTTTATTGAGTGATTCAGCATCAGAACACGGTCCATTAGTAGATAATTTGATGATAATTTCATTGGTTTTGATTTTTATCGTTCAAACGATTACACAAGCATTATTACACTATTTCGCTTATAAATACAGAGGAAGAGAAGGACAAAAGGCACTTTATTTTGCTGATAATAACAAGTTAGAAGTTATTTGGAGTTCAATTCCAGCTGTAGTTTTGGCAGGTTTAATTCTTTATGGATTATATGCTTGGAACAACATTATGTTTGTTGACAAAGAACAAGAACAAGACGCTATCATAATTGAATTGTATGCAAAACAATTTGGTTGGGAAGCTCGCTATGCTGGAACTGATAACGTTTTAGGTAAAGCAAACGTTCGTTATATAGAAGGTGTAAATAATCTTGGTGTTGATTTATCTGATCCAAATGCTCAAGACGATTTTGCATCTACTGAATTGCACTTGCCAAAAGGTAAAAGAGTAATTTTTAAAATGCGTTCACAAGACGTTTTGCACTCAGCTTATATGCCACATTTTAGAGCACAAATGAACTGTGTTCCAGGTATGGTAACCACTTTTTCTTTTATTCCAACATTAACAACAACCGAAATGAGAGAAAGGCCAGCTATTGTTGAAAAAGTTGCTAATATCAATGCTATCAGAGCTAAAAATAGCGAAAAATTGGTTGCAAAAGGTGAGCCAGCTCTAGAACCTTATACTTTTGATTATTTATTACTTTGTAATAAAATTTGTGGTGCTTCTCACTACAACATGCAAATGAAAATTGTGGTTGATACTCCTGAAGATTTCAACAAATGGATGAAAGAAAAACAATCAAAAACTATTGCTGCTGCGGCTAAAGTTGCTGCTGCCGAAGCTCAAGCTACTGAAGCTGAAGCTAAAAAACCAGATACTACTGCAGTAACAACAACTAAAGACACAACTTTAGTAGCTAATTCAATAGAAGTTAAATAATTATTTATAATATAAAGCTTAATAATATGTCATCAGAAGCTCACAATCACGCACACGAAAATGATCACGGTCACGACCACGAGCATCACCATAAAGATACTTTTATAACTAAATATATTTTCAGTATTGACCATAAAATGATATCTAAACAGTATTTAATTACTGGTATCATTATGGGTATTATTGGTGTTGGAATGTCAATGCTTTTTAGAATGCAACTTGCATGGCCAGAAGAATCATTCAAAATTTTCAATATATTATTAGGAGACAAATTTGCTCCAAATGGCGTAATGACCAATGAAGTGTATTTGGCATTAATCACTATTCATGGAACCATAATGGTTTTCTTTGTATTGACTGCTGGATTAAGTGGAACGTTTAGTAACTTATTGATACCGCTTCAAATTGGAGCTCGTGATATGGCTTCAGGTTTCTTGAATATGGTTTCCTATTGGTTATTCTTCCTTTCTAGCGTTGTCATGGTTATTTCTCTTTTTGTAGAATCTGGACCAGCTTCTGCAGGATGGACAATTTATCCGCCATTGAGTGCCTTGCCTCAATCTATTTCAGGTTCGGGAACTGGTATGACTCTTTGGCTAGTTTCTATGGCTATTTTCATTGCATCTTCATTATTAGGTTCTTTGAATTACGTAGTAACCGTTATCAACCTTAGAACAAAAGGTATGTCAATGACAAGATTGCCACTAACAATTTGGGCTTTCTTTATTACAGCAATTATTGGTATTATTTCATTCCCTGTTTTATTATCAGCAGCGTTATTGTTGATTATGGATAGAAGTTTTGGTACATCTTTCTTCTTATCTGATATTTATTTGGCAGGTGAAGTATTGAATTATCAAGGTGGTTCACCTGTATTATTTGAACATTTATTTTGGTTCTTAGGACATCCAGAAGTATATATTGTATTGTTGCCAGCTTTGGGTATTACTTCAGAAGTTATTGCTACAAATGCTCGTAAACCAATCTTTGGATACAGAGCGATGATTATGTCTATTATTGCAATTGCATTTTTGTCAACAATTGTTTGGGGACATCACATGTTTATATCGGGTATGAATCCATTCTTAGGTTCGGTATTTACCTTTACAACTTTATTGATTGCAATTCCATCTGCGGTAAAAGCATTCAACTATATTACAACATTGTGGAAAGGTAATCTTCAAATGAATCCTGGGATGTTGTTTTCTATTGGATTGGTTTCTACTTTCATTACTGGAGGTTTAACTGGAATTATCCTTGGAGACAGTACTTTGGATATCAATGTTCACGATACGTATTTTGTTGTTGCTCACTTCCACTTAGTAATGGGTATTTCTGCTCTTTATGGAATGTTTGCTGGAATTTATCATTGGTTCCCAAGAATGTTTGGAAGAATGTTGAATAAAAATTTAGGATATGTACATTTTTGGGTAACTGCGGTTTGTGCTTATGGAGTTTTCTTTCCAATGCATTTTATTGGAATGGCAGGTTTACCAAGAAGATATTATACAAATACTAATTTCCCATTGTTTGATGATTTAGCAAATGTAAATGTTGTTATTACTGTATTTGCTCTTGTTGGAGGTGTTTTCCAATTGGTATTCTTGTGGAATTTCTTCCATAGTATTTTCTATGGTAAAAAGTCTGAACAAAATCCTTGGAAATCAAATACGCTAGAATGGACTGCACCAGTAGAACACATTCATGGAAACTGGCCAGGAGAACTTCCAGAAGTTCATAGATGGCCTTATGATTATAGTAAACCAGGTCATGATGAAGATTTCGTTCCTCAAAACGTGCCAATGAAACCAGGTGAAGAAGTATTGCATCATTAATCGGTTTTAAAAAATATAGAAAATGCCTTTCATCATCGAAAGGCATTTTTATTTGCATCCAACTTTATCCTATATTTGTAGTATGAACGAAAATCTTAACCCAACGAATGCCAATTTTAATCCAGAAGAGCTTGACTTAGAAAAAAAGTTAAGACCATTATCTTTTGATGATTTTACTGGTCAAGAACAAGTACTTGAAAATTTAAAAGTATTCGTTGAAGCAGCTAATCTTAGAAGTGAAGCATTAGATCATACCTTATTTCATGGTCCGCCAGGTTTAGGTAAAACTACATTAGCTAATATTTTGGCAAATGAACTTGGTGTTGGAATTAAAATAACTTCTGGACCAGTTTTAGATAAACCCGGAGATTTAGCTGGTCTTCTGACAAATCTTGAGGAACGAGATGTTCTTTTTATAGACGAAATTCATCGTTTAAGTCCTGTTGTTGAAGAATATTTGTATTCGGCAATGGAAGACTTCAAAATAGATATTATGATTGAGTCTGGACCAAATGCACGAACGGTTCAAATTAATCTAAATCCGTTTACCTTAGTTGGAGCAACAACTCGTTCAGGATTGTTAACAGCACCAATGCGAGCGCGTTTTGGAATTCAAAGTAGATTACAATATTACAACACCGAATTGTTGACTACAATAGTTCAGCGAAGCTCAGCAATTTTAAAAATGCCAATCACAATGGAAGCCGCCATCGAAATTGCTGGAAGAAGTCGTGGAACACCACGTATTGCTAACGCATTGCTTCGAAGAGTGCGTGATTTTGCACAGATTAAAGGAAATGGTAAAATTGACATTGAAATTGCTAAATTCTCTCTTAAAGCATTACATGTTGATGCACATGGTTTGGACGAAATGGATAATAAAATCCTAACAACCATAATCGATAAATTTAAAGGCGGACCAGTTGGTCTTTCTACGCTTGCAACAGCTGTTTCTGAAAGTGGTGAAACTATTGAGGAAGTCTATGAACCGTTTTTGATACAAGAAGGTTTTATCATCAGAACTCCACGTGGAAGAGAAGTTACTGAAAAGGCATATAAGCATCTTGGGAGAATTAAAGGATTTAATCAGGGGGAACTTTTTTAATTTAGAATTCAGAAATTAGAATTTAGAAATCTATGTTGCATCAAGATAAAGATTTAAAGAATAGAACGAAGCAATTTACAATTGGGATATTCAATTTTGCTGAGAGTTTGGACTATTCAATAGTTAAAAAGGTAGTTGTAAATCAAATTACAAAGTCAGGTTCATCCGTTGGAGCAAATTATCGTTCAGCATGTAGAGGTAGAAGTGATGCTGAATTTTTGTCAAAAATGAACATTGTTTTAGAAGAAGCTGATGAAACCTTGTTTTGGTTAGAGATAATTGAAGAAATGAATTGGAAAAATAATGATGAATTGCAACGATTGCTGAAAGAAGCGAACGAGTTAACAGCAATTTTTGTTACAATCATTAAGAATACAAAAAATAGAATCAATATCAAGTAGTTTATTAACGTTCTAAATTCTAATTTCTGAATTCTAAATTAAAATATACTTCATTCATAAAAGCCGAAGCCAAACGCCTCGGTTTTCTTTCTTGTGGTATTTCTAAAGCGGGTTTTCTGGAAGATGATGCGCCAAGATTGGAGAAATGGTTAAATCAAAATCATCATGGCAAAATGGATTACATGACTGATTATTTTGATAAACGATTGGATCCAACCTTATTGGTTCCTGATTCTAAGAGTGTGATTTCATTATTGCTGAATTATTATCCGCCAGATTTTCAAAATGCAGACAGTTATAAGATTTCAAAATATGCCTACGGAAAGGATTACCATTCTGTTTTAAAGAAGAAGTTAAAGAAATTGTTACGAGCTATTCGAACTGAAATTGGTGATGTTTCTGGTCGTGCTTTTATGGATTTTGCGCCGGTTATGGAAAAATCTTGGGCAGCAAAAAGTGGTTTGGGTTGGATAGGTAAAAACGCTAACTTAATTACTCAAAAAACGGGTTCATTTTATTTTATTGCGGAATTAATTTTGGATTTAGAACTTGAATATGATAATCCTACAACCGACCATTGTGGTTCGTGTACGGCTTGTATCGATGCATGTCCAACTGAAGCTATTGTTGCGCCTTATGTTGTTGATGGAAGCAAATGTATTTCTTATTATACCATCGAGCTTAAAGAAAATATTCCGCAGGAGATGAAAGGAAAACTAGACGATTGGATGTTTGGTTGCGATGTTTGTCAAGATGTTTGTCCGTGGAATCGTTTTTCTAAAGCGCATAGCGAACCTTTGTTTACACCTTATCCTGAATTGTTGTCTTATTCTAAAAAAGATTGGGAAGAAATAACCGAAGAAACTTTTGCTAAAGTATTCACTAATTCGCCTCTAAAAAGGACTAAATTGGAAGGATTGAAACGTAATATTAATTTTTTGAAGTAGTTTTTTTTGTTACTGGTAAGTTGAGTAACGATGATATAAATGGCTTAGGGTATTTTAAAAATCAATTAGATTCTATTTGAAATTCAGTGACAGGTTTTGAAACCGCAGCAGCTATTGTTAGAATTGCAGTAGCGAGTTTTGAAACCGCGGTGGTTAACTTTGGAATTGCAGTAGTAAGTTTTAAAACCGCAGTAGCTTACTTTAGAATTGCAGTTGTAAGTTTTAAAACCGCAGTAGCTATTTTCAGAATAGCAGTAGTAAGTTTTGAAATGGTAGTAGCTTACTGTAGAATAGTAACTGTGATTTTTTAAATAGTTGTTGCTATATTTTAAAAATTGTTTAAAATGTAGTAGTTATTTATAGTTTATTTTATAAATGTATTTTGGAAAGTTTACAAAGAGCTTTTTTCTTTGCTAATTACCATTGTGGTATTATTATTCAACAGTATTTTATATCAGAAATAATATAGCTTAAAAAAAACCACTGTTAAGTGGTTTTTTATAGTTGGTGATTTTTACTCTGGTTTTATTTCTTTGAATTCTAATCCGCTTATTTGAGCGAATTGAGGTGAGTTGACGCCAAACTTTCCGCGAATGTATTTTTTGAAATCTCTAGCTACATTTAATAGGCAGTCTTCATCTTGATAAAACCTTTTATTGCGAAGAATGCGAAGATTTTCAAGTGTGTTGCTTTCTGTTGCGTTTTTTTCGTTGGCTTGGAGCAGCCTAGTGGCTTTAGCGGTTAACCCAACAATGCTTACCTCTTCTTCTAAAGGACTGTATTTGTCGTCTTGTTCTAGTAAGTTTATTAAAGAGCGAAAGTTTTCGTATAGACTGTCATAGCTTTGACGGGAAACAGAAATGTTATTCATAGGTTGGTCTGGGTTTTCTGTTTGCTTCTTTTTATTTACACGAACTCCTTGGATTTTTGCATTGATGGCTTTTGCATCTTCAATTAATTTAAAATCGACATTAGTTGAACTCATCGTATTAATAATTTTGGTAGCAAGGGGTTTTACATCTTGAAAAACTAGTTGGCGTTCATCAATTGCTATTGATAGCGTATTGGCTTGGTCTTTTACATCTTGATGAAGGTTTGTCATTTCTGTGACAAGTGCCTCAAGAAATGGAAGTTGTAATGTTTCTTTTTGTGGTGTGTACTCTGTACCTAATCCATTTGCGAATGTTTTTAGTGCTTTTAGGTTTACCACATTTTTGTAATGACCTGTTTCTGATTGTGAACTCATGATTTTTTGAATTATTAATTGTTTGTGAACTATTTCACGAATAAACAATTATCAAAATGTTTGCCATATTTTTAAGAAATTATTTAATTTTTTGTTAAATTTTATAAATTTTCTGTTTTGTTGCGAATTGTGCTGATTAGTGTAGATTTATTTTGGATAGCTGATGGGGACAAAGTTTTTTTGCCACGAATTAGCACAAATTAGCACAAATTGAATTCGCTTTGCTCATGGTTTTTTTAACCATTTAGGAATTTAAGGGCATTTAAGTTTTGTCGCTTTGCTCTTGGGTTTTAGCCACAAATTACACAGATTATCACAAATTAAATTCGGTTTACTCAAGGTTTTTTCTCGCAAAGGCGCGAAGGCGCAAAGTTTTTACTAGTAATTAAAATTTATGTTTTTAAGTTTTTTTACTAAACTGATTGGTTTAGGTTGTGAAGAAATGATAGTAGTTTAAATTTTTTTTGAAATAACAATTTTTAAAAACAGGGTAAAAACCGCAATGCAGAATTGCGGTTTTTACCCTGTTTTGGTGTTTGTATGATGTTTACTTTTGGCACAAATTGATTCTGCATTTTTGTGCATGGTGGTGTCTTAAAAATTAAGATGCCTCTTTAAGCTTTGTGTTTTGAACTAATGTATGTGGATTTTATTTGTTTTTTGTTCTACATCTGAATGTATAAAAAAATTTAGTTTGGTATAAAAAAATAGGTATTTCTACGTAGATATAATTCAAATAAAGGTTTTAGCTTGCGCCTTACAAAATGTTTACACAAAGTTAACCTGTTTAGTTAAAAAGATAAAATTTAAGTACTATTTTTAAAATTGAAATTTCTAACCACTATATTCTATGATTAAAAAGCCTTTTTATTTTGTGTTTTTTGTAACCGCAATTGCATTGCTGGTTCAAAGTAAATCCTATTCTCAAGATATTCTCTGGGAAAAAAGCTATGGCGGCAAACATGCCGAGTATTTATTTGATGTTATCCCTACGCCGGATTATGGTTTTATTTTAGCAGGAAGTTCGTTGTCGAAAAAAACTGGAAACAAGACCGAAGATAACCGAGGTGACTTGGATTATTGGGTTTGGAAAATGGATGAAAAAGGCGAATTGGACTGGCAGAAGAGTTTGGGTGGTTCGGGACAGGATATGCTTAAAGCGGTGGTGCTTACTAATGAAGGTGGTTTTTTGTTAGCGGGTTCAAGCCTTCCCAATCCAAGCCTCCCCAACCCCTCCAAAGGAGGGGCTTTTAAGAGCGATGAAGAGATGGATGGAGATTATAAAGGAACCAGAAGAGGACAATCGGATTTTTGGATTATAAAATTGAATGCCAAAGGCGGTGAAGAATGGCAAAAAACTATTGGAGGTAGTGGACAAGACGATTTGACTGCAGTTGTTCGCACTAGAGATGGTGGATTTGTTATAGGCGGTTCGAGTGCTAGCCTCCCCAACCCCTCCAAAGGAGGGGCTTTTGAACAAGCAGGCAAAAAAACGACACCTCATTATGGAGGATTGGATTATTGGATAATGAAGTTGGATAAAGATGGTAAGGTTGTTTGGCAACAAAGTTTTGGTGGAAAGTATAATGATGAACTAAGAAGCATTGCTCTAACCGAAGACGGCGGTTTTTTGCTTGGCGGAAGTTCGAACTCACCTGAAAGTGGGAATAAAACACAAAAGCATTTGGGCGAAAGTGATTATTGGATTATTAAATTAGACAAAGATGGTAATGAGCAATGGCAAAAAATTATTGGTAGTACTGGTGACGACCAGTTGTATGCTGTACACACGACCAAAGACGGACATTATCTTTTAGCAGGAAATTCCAATTCAGAGCCGGGAAATGATAAACGTAGTAGTAATGACAATGGAACTGATTTTTGGGTGGTAAAACTAGATAAAGACAATAAAGATATACTTTGGCAAGAGACGTATAACATTGCAAAAGTAGATATTTTGACCTCTGTGGTTGAGAATGATGATAGTACTATGTTGCTTTGTGGTTATGCACAGGGTGAAGTAGTTAAAGGCAAAAGCCCTTCGACTGCGCTCAGGGTGACAAATAATAGTGAAGAGAAGGTAAAAAAAGGTACAGCGGATTATGTAGTGATAAAGATTAATGCCAAGGGTGAAGAGAAATGGAGAAAAGATGTAGGTAGTGATGGTGAAGATATTTTGAAGAAAGTGGTTGAAACCAGAGATGGTGGTTATTTGATGGCAGGAACGAGTAAAAGCCCCCTAACTCCCGAAGGGGGAATAAAAGCGACTGGTGATAAAAGTAGTGGTATAGGCAGACAAGACTTTTGGGTGGTGAAGCTCAAAGACAAAAATAAGAAGAAAGAAGAAAGAGAAAAGATTGAAGCGATACCAAACCCAGCGGTGGATTATACCAATGTTATTGTGGGTTATGAATTTGAAAAGGGTACGGCTACGTTGGTGGACTTGGCAGGACATGTATTGCAGCAGTTTAAGATTACGGAACGCACTGTGCCGATAGATTTACAAGGACTACCCGAAGGAATTTATATTGTCAACATCAAGACGGACAAAGGGAATGATGGGGTGAAGATTATTAAGAGGAGAGGAAAATAGAGAAAAGAAACAAGAGAAAAGAAATTAAAGATATGAGAAAATATTTTTTAATAATAACGTTGCTAGTTTTTATGAGAGCAATAGGACAACCTGCAGGTCAAAATGTGTCAAACCCTGATTTACCAAATCTGATACCCCCATCACCTAGTGTTTCTTCTCTTATTAAGTTTGAAGAAATGCCTGTTAATTATTATACAGGGATACCTAGTATTAATGAAGAGTTAGCCAAAGTACCTGTAGATGGAAATTTGAATTTATCAATAGCTTTGGATTATCATCCAACAGGTGTTAGAATTGAAGAATATGCTTCATGGGTTGGAACTGGTTGGTCACTTAATGGAATAGGAGGATTTGTATCACGAACAACAAAAGGTGCTCCAGATGAACTTGGTGGGATACTTTCAAATAACTATTATAATTCTTCATTTGTAACAAATTTTAATCTTTTTGATCAAATAAATTATGATTCATATTATTTAGGAACTGGGAAATACAGTGATTTTGATCATGATACCATGTCTGATATTTTTCATTTTAATTTCTTTGGTGAATCTGGAAAGTTTATTTTTTCAAAAAATAGTTCAGGAGTCATTGTTCCAACATTATTAGATTGTAAATCAAATATTAAAATTCAAGTACTTCAATCTTCACAGTTAGGCATAGATTCTTTTGTGTTAACAAATGATACGGGTTATAAATTTACTTTTGATGTTAAAGAGATTTCAACAATATATACTAATAACGTTTCATCATTAAGAGGTGATGGTAACACAAGTGTTGGCGGTTCAACTATATTTTATCCAACTAGCTGGCATTTAAGTAAAGTAGAGACAAGTTCTGGAACATTGCTATGTACATTTGATTATCATCCTGATATAATTGAGTCGACAAAAACGTTTTCTTATTCCAAGAATGATGTTTATAAGCATGATATAGATATATTTGATACAAATGGGGTTTCTCCTGATCTTCATAATATGCTTCCTTTAAGTTCTTATACAGAAACAACAATTAATGTAGCATCCAAAAAAGTTTCTAGAATTTCTATCACCGGTAAAGCAGAAATTTTATTTAATATTACTCTTGGGAGAACCGACTATGAAAATAATACAGGATGTTCTTTGGAAAGTATTGTTGTTAAAGATTTTCAAGGGAATCAAACAAGTAAATTTGCTTTAGAGTATCAAACCTTTGGAATAGGAAATAGATTGTTTCTTAAAGGATTAAAGAAATACGGAAACGATAATAATTCTTTTAATCCGTATTTGTTTTTATATAAAAACCCAGACCTTTTACCGGATAAGAGATCTTATTCTAAAGATTATTGGGGCTATTTTAATAGCTATCGTAATATGGAACCTTATCCTGCTATCCCTTTTTTGGGGACTACAGGTTCAGATGCAAGAACTAATAAGAATGTTGTCAACACAGGTTCTTTAAATAAAATTATTTATCCAAATGGAGGCTATAAAAAAATTGATTTTGAGCCAAATACTTATTCAAAGACAGCCACTTTAAATAAAGAATATTATGACCAGCCTGAAAACAAGAATGTAATCAATGAAAGTATAGCGCTAAATGGAAATCCTAATCAATCTGTATCCACAAATTTTAAAATAATTTACATAGAAAACGGTGATTTTATAAATTTTAATTTAACACCTACTTTCATAAACCAAACTTGGCAAGGGACAGCAAATATAAATGCATACAGAGTCAATATAACACCTTTAATCCCTAATTATAACTTTGACCCACAGAATACTCAAATAATTCAGGATTTATCACAATATACTTTTGATGTAAACCAAAATTATGTTGACGCTATTCGTTCAAGTTATAAATTTAGTATGCAAGATTGCAGTAGTCAAAATGGAAATAGTTGTTTAAAAACTTTTTATCTAAAGGGGTTTTATTTAGTACAACTAGGATTTAACGGAGATATTCCCCAAATGAATGATATTGTAAACTACAACATCAGTTTTCAATGGTATAGATACATAGAAAATCTAAAATTTAATTATGGAGGAGGTTTACGGGTTAAATCAATAGAATACTACAATGCTATCGACGATGTTGAACCTTCTAGAAAGTTCTCCTACAATTATGATTCTTTTGAAAATACTGCAAAATCAAGTGGGGCAATTATTAATATTCCTATTCATGCCTATTATCAAAAAAGAAAATGGGCTAGCTACATATTACCTCCAAGCAATATGTTGGCAGTACGTGAAACCTACTATGTAACTACGTCTTCAAAATCAATGGTTCCTTACACTTCAACAAATGGTTCTATTGTTGGGTACAAAAATGTAAAAGTTACGGACTCTTATGAAGGGTTTAAGCGTTTTTATTATAATTCCCCCGAAGATTTTCCCGAACCCGAGCACGCTTTTTCATATCCTTATACTAATGAAGTGCCAAATCATGATTTTAAAAGAGGTTTATTATTAAAAGAAGAAGTTTTTAATTCGAATAATCAACCTGTAAAAATTACCGAGAACTCTTATGATTATAGTGAAATTAATGTATTGGGTGGATGGAATGTTTTTTTACGTCAATATAATGACTGTCATATACACAGATCTCATTTTGGAGAATTTGTAAAAGATCATACACATTATATCGCCACAGTTAATAATCCAAATACAGAATTTCAAATGCAATCTTCTTTATGTAATAATATGTACACTTTTCTTGATATTAAGGAGCAAATTTATATAAGAGGCTGGGCAAAATTAACTTCAACTTTGACTGAGGATTATTTTTACGAAGGTAGTATTCCAAAGATTGTAAGTACTAATCGATTTTATACTTATGATAATACTAATTTTAAAATTGAAACTGAGCATTTAGAAAATTCTCAGGGAGAGAATTTAACAACCAAATATTATTATCCGCCTCATCCTAATATGGCGGGCAAGCCTTTTGTTTCGCAATTGATAGCTAAGAATATAATAGGAGTTCCTTTGGTTACCGAAGGTTATCGTAATGCAGAAAAGCTTTCCACTCAAGAAACGGTCTATAAGGATTGGGATATGAGTAGTAATACACTTCTTTTGCCCGAAATCATTAAGACATCTAAAGGAACGGCAACACTAGAGGAACGAATAAAATATAATGTTGTAGATGTAACTAACGGAAACCCATTAGAAGTCCAAAATGAGAACGGCATGAAGATAAGCTACATTTGGGGTTATAATAAAACCCAGCCGGTGGCTAAGTTGGAAAACATAGCGTATTCGAGTATACCTGCCTCGTTAATTACAGCCATTCAATCGGCTACAGATTCGCCAACTGGTACTGAGCAAGATGTTTTGAATGCTTTGAGCGATTTATATAATAGCTCCGATGCTAATTTACAAAAAGCCATGATTACCACACTTACCTACATACCCTTAGTAGGTGTAAGCACGATAACCGACCCAAAAAGACAACTTACCCGATATGAGTATGATTCTTTTAATCGTTTGATTCGGGTTTCGGATGCAGAGGGCAATCCATTGACTGAGACGGAATATCATTATAGAAATCAAAACTAAAACAAGATGAAGAAAATAGTATATTTAGCCGTAGCATTGTTGCCAGTTTTAGTTTTAGGGCAAAGTTCTGGTCAGAATTATGTAAAGACAACCGTTTATACCCAAGAGTTAGGGGAAGGAAAACGCGAGAGTATTACCTATTTTGACGGACTAGGAAGGCCAATACAGCAAATAGCCAGTAAGCAAGCTGGAACGGGAGAAGATTTAATAACCCATATTGAGTATGATGCTTTTGGGAGACAAGTAAAAGAGTTTCTTCCAATGGTAGGAACAGT
Source organism: Flavobacterium macrobrachii (assembly GCF_014486675.1). GTDB lineage: Bacteria > Bacteroidota > Bacteroidia > Flavobacteriales > Flavobacteriaceae > Flavobacterium > Flavobacterium macrobrachii. The sequence goes on along the minus strand of NZ_JACTAC010000023.1, from coordinate 6,218 downwards.
GGTTGACCTAAAATACCAATCTATTACCGATGCTGATGTTATTTCGTTTTACAGTAGTTTGAGTGCACCATCGCAGGAGCAAACGTTTTATCCCTATAGTGAGAAGGAATTTGAGTCTTCTCCACTCCAACGGGTTTTAAAACAAGCAGCTCCTGGTGAAGCATGGCGTATGGGCAATGGTCACGAAATCAAGTTTGAGTATCAAACGAATACTGATGAAGAAGTCTTTTTGTTTAAGGCTGAAACCAATTGGAGCCCTACCTTGGGGCTTTATGATATTAGCTTGAACAAAGTGAGTTATTATGCTAAATCGGCATTGTATAAAACCATTACTAAAGATGAGAATTGGGTAAGTGGAAAAAATCATACTACAGAAGAGTTTAAAGATAAAGAAGGACGCGTAGTACTGAAGCGAACCTATGAAGAAAACAAAGCCCACGATACCTACTATGTTTATGATGCTTATGGTAATTTAACCTATGTAGTACCGCCTTTAGTAGATGCTAAATTGGCAGTAACTGCCGATATTTTGAACAGTTTGTGTTATCAATACAAGTATGACCACAGAAACCGATTGGTGGAAAAGAAACTACCCGGTAAGCAATGGGAGTTTATAGTGTATAACAATCAAGATATGGTGGTAGCTACAGGACCAGCGTTGCATCCGATGGGTGGAACAGCTACCGTTTGGTTGATAAGCAAGTATGACATCTTTGGACGAGTGGTTTATTCTGGATGGTCAACCCAAAAGCCAAGAACAAGTCAAGGCAGAAAACAACTTGTGGATGAAATGACCACGGATTGGTCAGAACAGCGCACGAGCAATACAACTACGCTAAATGGAGTTGCTATGAATTATACCCATTCTACATTGCCTAGTGTAGAGCATTTGCTAACCATCACCTATTATGATGATTATAACTATGCTGGTGCGCCGACATCGTTTGAACGAGTAGAAGATCAAGTGCTGCTTGAGCAGGCAAAGTCTTTGACTACAGGTACATGGACTAGAGTATTAACTAGAGAAGATGAGACCTATGGAGAACTTGCCTATCAGTTGTATGACCTTAAGTCACGAGTTGTTCGTTCGTATAAGCAAGGAGGTATTCATGATGGATTTACACAAATAGATACAAAGTTGGATTTTGTAGGCAAACCACTTTATACTGTTACTACACACAAAAGAAAAAATGCAGACGATTTACTAACCGTTAGAGATGAATATGAGTACAACGAACAAGACCGTTTGGTTGTTCATCTTCACAAGATAAATGGAGAACAGGTTCGATTATTAGCCAAAAATGAGTATGATAATTTAGGTCAATTGATGAATAAGCGTGTTGGTGGTGAAGATGTTACCAACTTTGAAGGATTGCAAAAAGTAGATTACAATTATAACATTCGTGGCTGGTTGCGAAGTATTAATAATGTGTCCAGCTTGGACGAGCATGGTGATGCATTAGATTTATTTGCCTTCAAGATTAATTACAATCAAGTAGAAAATAACATCGATTATGAAGGCCAGGCATTGTATAATGGTAACATATCGGAAACCTACTGGCGTACTGGGAGTGATGACATCAAGCGCAAGTATGGTTACAAATATGATGCTTTAAACCGATTGACGGAAGCTATCTATCAAAAGCCAAATGAGACGGTTCCTGTTACCAATAGTTACAACGAGAGTTTGAGTTATGATAAGAATGGAAACATCATTAGTTTGGTTCGAAACGGTGAATTTGATGATGCGAACTATGCTCTGGAAATTGATAATTTGACTTATACCTACGACTCAAATAAACGAAACCAGTTGATGAACCTAGTGGATGGTAGCAATAATCCAAACGGGTTTAAAGATGATACTAATCCTCATAATAATAATGATTATGATTATGATGCCAATGGAAACATGATACAAGACAACAACAAAGGCATAAGAGAAATTATTTATAATCATTTGAATTTGCCTACCAAAATAACGTTTGTAAATCAATCTAGAATTGAATATCTTTACAATGCGACGGGACAAAAGATTAAAAAGATTGTTTATCCTCAAACGGGTAGCGTTGTAGAAACGGAATATTTGGATGGTTTTCAATACAGTAAAGCGAACGATACTACCGCAGTGGTGTTGGATTTCTTTCCTCATGCGGAAGGTTATGTGAAAGTATCGGGAGAAAGCACAGATTATGATTATAGTTATGTGTATAACTATTTGGATCATTTGGGGAATGTTAGGTTGAGTTATGGAACAGAGCCAAACGGAGATGTGGTAAAGATATTGGAGGAGAATAATTATTATCCTTTTGGGATGAAACACAACAACTATAATGTTGATAAACTCCAATATGAAAAGTATGGTAGTGAATTGTCCATAGAGTATTGTACTAATTGTAGTTATAAGTATAAGTTTCAAGGAACCGAACGCCAAGACGAGTTGGGGCTTAATTGGGATAGTTATAAGTATAGAAATTATGATATGGCTATTGGACGTTTTATGTCGATAGATCCTCTTACAGAAGAATATCATACTTGGTCGCCTTATGTATTTAGTGGTAATAGGGTTGTTGATAGTAGAGAACTTGAAGGACTAGAACCTGTAAATGTTACAAAAAACACAAAAATGTTAATCATTACTGTAAATGGTTCAGCAGGCGGTATCAATGGAGATAAAATATCAGGAAATAATACTTTAGTTAAGAATTTACCCGAAGGATATCGAAACAACGATGATGGTTTATCAATGCTTGGACAAAAAGGATGGGATGTTCTTAATTCAGAAATTGTTAATTATGCGGGTTCTGAGGGTGGTATTACAGCAGATCACATTGCTCAAACAATAGCTAATTATAGAGAAACTAATCCAGATGGTAAAGTTGCTATTGTTGGTCATAGTTTGGGAGGTAAAGATGCATTAGATGCTGCAAATCTCGTTAATGGTAATGATAAAATAAAAAACAAAACCATTGATTTATTAATTACAATGGAAGCTGCAACAAGGACAGGTCCTACATCTGCAGAGGGTTATAGTACCGAAGTTGGTAGTAATGTCAAAAACTTAGTTAATTTTACTTCTGCATCAAATAGTTACTCGGGCAGTGGTGGAACTGCAGGAAGTGGTACAAATGTTTTAAATGTGTCATTACCGTCGGGAACTACTCATACCAATATGGATAATACTATTACTAAATATTTACCTTTGATACTTCATCAAACAAATGGAGGTAGAAGCCCAATTAATGTAATAAACGGGATAGATTTTAACAAGGCAAAAATTTTAAATAATGGAGATATAAAACCAAACGCAACTGGAGGTTCGTCATATTAGAAATTATGAAAATATATATTAACAAAATACTAGTTTCTTTATTAATAGTGTCGTTTTTGTTTATTCAAATAGGATATAACAGCGCTCCATCAGGTTCAATATTTAGTGCTTTTGTAGTATTAATTAAAGAGGGAATTAAGAATGGTTTTGATTTTGATAATTTTAATCTAAAAACTAATTATAGTTATTATTTTGTTGAATTTTTGTTGGTAGGTGTTGTTTTAATTATAGCAACAATACAAAGAAATACAAGGATAATGATACTTGCATTAATAATATTTGTTTTTATGTGGTTTATGTGGTTTAAAATGCTACAATCAATAATCAATAGTAACCTTTATTTGATAACATCTATTCCATTTTTAATTATTAGTATAACTTTAATTTTAAGATTATTAATAACTAAAAAAGTATCTTTTTAAAGGTAATATTTGTTAACTTAAGAAGAAGTATTTAAGGCGTTTGAAAGTGTATCTTTCAGACGCTTTTTGCTTATTGCCATATCAATAATATTATAGATTGATTTTTTTTCTACTTCGTCCAGTTGGTCTAAAAGGCGAAGTTTTTCTACAATACTTTTATCAAATGAATTTATATCAATAGGTTCATCATCATTAAAGAACTCAACTACTCTAACTTCTAAAGCTTCTGCAATTTTTTCTAGCGAAGACAAAGTAGGTTCTACTTTACCACTTTCTATACGGCTGTACTGTGCTTGGTCAATTCCAATAGTAATAGCTATCTCTTTTTGTGATAATCCTTTATTAGTTCTAGCGGTTTTTATTTTGTCTGCTATATTCATAACAATAATGATTTAAACTACAACAAAAGTAATATTTTATGTTTTCAAACACAATATGTTAAAAAATATAAATATCAATATATGATTATAAACACATATTCAATATATTTGCAATATGATTTAAAATACAAAAAAATATTTTAACCTATGGAAATAGCACAAATAAAACAAAACCTACCACTAGCAAACGTACTGCAACACTACAATTTAAAGCAAGATAAAAACAATATGCTCCGTTGTCCGTTCCACGAAGATAGTACAGCGAGTTTACAAGTAAGTTTTAGCCAAAATAAATACAAGTGCCACGGATGCGATAAAAAAGGCGATGTTATCCAATTTGTTCAAGATTATGAAAAGTTAACCAAACACGAAGCATTAAAAAAATGTACGGCAATGATAGAAACAATGCAACCAATCCAAAAAGCAATTACAACCATACAAACGACAAATCCAGTAAACGAACAGGAAAGAATACTTTTTCTTGAAAAGATGTTTTTAAGTTTTAGAAAAGGATTGTTATGTAGTGATCCAGCCAAAGAATATTGCAGTAGTAGAAATTTAGATTTTGATAAATTAGAGGTTGGTTTTAATAGTGGGCAGTTCCATCACGGAGCAAGAAAAGACGAAAAGTTAATCAATGATTGTTTAAATTATGGATTACTAACCTTGGCAGGAACTAACTCAAGAACAGGCGGACAAGCGTATAAACCTTTTGGCAATAAATCAATATTATTCCCATTAAAAAACAAAGAAAACCAAATCGTTAGCTTTTATTTTAGATCTACAATTAATAACGAAAACTCAAAACATTTTTATCTAAAGAATAGACAAGGATTATATCCAAATTATCCAAACCCGGACACAAAGAAATTACTTCTTACTGAAGCTATAATCGACACGGCTAGTTTATTACAAATCGATGAAATAAAAGACAATTACACACTATTAACCTGTTATGGAACTAATGGACTAAATGAAGAAATACTAAACGCTCTAAAACTCTTAAAACAGTTAGAAGAAATCATTTTCTTTTTTGATGGAGATAAAGCAGGAAACGAAGCCGTTACCAAATACGCTGAAATCTTGCGAGAGTTACACCCAAAAGCCAAAATAAGCCAAGTAGAAACGCACGTAAACGAAGATATAAACAGTTTAATCCAAGGACACGAAAGCGAAATTTTAATCCACCTAATCGAGCAAAGAAAGGAAATAGTATTTTCTTTTTCAATTGAAGAAGATATAAAAGTTGAGCCAAAACAGGAAGTACAAAAAATTACTCCAGAACCAAAACCAAAACAACCCAATTTAGAAAACACAATAGACTTTTTAAAACAAGATAATCTACTACAAGAACTTAATAAATTGATAGAACAAAGCGGAATAGTTGGAGAAGCAAACAGCCGATTATTACTATTTATCATTGCATCAAGCTACAAAACCAAAAGCCCATTACACGCCATCGTGCAAGGTAGTAGCGGAAGTGGAAAAACACACCTTATCAGTAAAATAGCCGATATCATACCACAAGAAGACGTACTTCGATTTACAAGAATTACAGAAAGTAGTTTATATAATTGGGGCGAATACGAGCTTGTAAATAAGTTATTAATCATTGAAGATTTAGACGGATTAAAAGAAGAAGCAATGTTTGCAATGCGTGAGTTAATCAGTAATCAAAGATTAAGCAGCAGCGTATCAATTAAGGATAAAAAGGGAAATATCAAGAGTACCAAAAAAGAAGTAAAAGGAGTTTTTAGCAGTTTATCAGCCACCACCAAAGGAGAAATCTACGAAGACAATATGAGTAGAAGTTTTTTATTAGCGGTAGATGAAAGCCAGTACCAAACAGACAAAATAATTAATTATCAAAACAAGCGTATAGCAGGAGAAATAAACGAAAAAGACCAAGAGAAAGCCAAAGAACTATTACAAAAAATAATCAGAGCTTTAAAAGTTGAAGAAGTACAAAATCCGTATGCCACACAAATACAATTACCTGAAAACGTACACAAAAAACGACGATTAAACGAAATGTTCCAAAGCATTATAAAACAAATTACCATTATAAACCAATACCAGCGGAGAGCC
>NZ_JACTAC010000236.1 GCF_014486675.1 Flavobacterium macrobrachii | reverse complement strand
ACTTTAAAATGGGTTCATATTGCAATTAGCAATGCTAAGCGTAATTTCTTAGGAAATTATCATAAAATAAAAGGAAAATATCTTCAATTATACCTAAATGAGTTTGTTTACAAGTTAAATAGAAGATATTTTGAAGAAAAATTATTCGATAGGTTAGTAATTGCTGGTATTACAGGATTATGACAGAAAACGGACAATCAA
>NZ_JACTAC010000235.1 GCF_014486675.1 Flavobacterium macrobrachii | reverse complement strand
GTCAATGAACTTCCTCTCTTGCGGGGTGCAAATATAAATATCTTTTTAAACCAATTCCAAATCTTTTTTTACCTTTTTTTTACTTTTTTCTTAACTCGCTGATTTTACAGATTATGCAACTTCAAATTTTTACAAATTAGTAATTGATTTAATCTTTAGCAACGATGGAAACAAAAATCCTTTTTGTTTCTTATACCAAAAAC
>NZ_JACTAC010000234.1 GCF_014486675.1 Flavobacterium macrobrachii | reverse complement strand
TGTTACAATTTAGGTAGCTTCCAAGTGTTTGTAGGCATACCATTGGTAGTGCCAACACCACAACCCATCAACGAATGTGATACCTTAGCTAACGACCAATTTGCTGTATTTGATTTAACCGTAAGACAAATCACAGCCTTGCCAGGATATACCTTCCAATACTATCCAAGTTTAACCGATGCACAAAACGATACCAACCAGATTACC
>NZ_JACTAC010000233.1 GCF_014486675.1 Flavobacterium macrobrachii | reverse complement strand
TGCAGTACCATCTGCGCAATCGGGCTTAACTTCTCTGTTCGGAATGGGAAGAGGTGAGCCCCGACGCAATAACCACCTTAAAAGGTTTTGCAAGGGTATCCTTATCGGATAACATTACACAATATCTTAACATACTGAGATAAAGAAGATTTATTTTTTTGAAAGATTGCTCTTGTGTCTCATTATTTAAAACGAGACACAAGATGCGA
>NZ_JACTAC010000232.1 GCF_014486675.1 Flavobacterium macrobrachii | reverse complement strand
TAGTATTTCCTCGTCGTCTTTTAGCGTGTAGAATGAGTGTTGAAGGACATTTACTTTCTCATAGCGAAGAAGTTCTTTGCCGTCTAGATATACTTTGTCGTCTTTGATTTCTACTTCTTGGGAATGGCTTAGATTAAAACTGGCTAGGGTTACTATAGCCGCGATGATTGTTTTTTTCATACTTTTTGTTGTTTTTTTGAATTAATCAG
>NZ_JACTAC010000231.1 GCF_014486675.1 Flavobacterium macrobrachii | reverse complement strand
AAAAACATTTTAAAAAATGTAATAACCAGAATGTACTTTTTCATTTAGTGGTAAACTGACGTTATATTCTTCTGTAACCACTCTCTTTCTCACTTCTTACTTCTTACTCCCTACTCTACTAAATAGTTAGGGTTAGATTAGTATCTCAAATAGTAAATAACCAAATTTAATTTTCTTGATTATTTGAACTACAAATTCAATACCTCTAAAATAATAAT
>NZ_JACTAC010000230.1 GCF_014486675.1 Flavobacterium macrobrachii | reverse complement strand
TTACTATTTAAAGTATTCTCAAAGTTAAAGTAACTAATTAATCCATTAGTTGGAACTTGTGCAAAAATAAGTGTTGAGGTAATCAAAGTTGTAATAAGTAATACTCTTTTCATGTGATTTGGTTTTAAAATTTTGAGCAAAAATCAGGTGACAATTTCTAAAAAAGTTAAAGTTTTCACGAAACAGCAGTTTTTTTTCATGAAACGTAAAACAATATTTT
>NZ_JACTAC010000022.1 GCF_014486675.1 Flavobacterium macrobrachii | reverse complement strand
CGTCTAACTGGTCTGCAAACGTGTCTAACTGCTCTGCAAACGTGTCTAACTGCTCTGCAAACGCGTCTAACTGGTCTGCAAACGTGTCTAACTGCTCTGCAAACGACATTTACATCTCTGCAAACGACATTTACATGTCTGCAAAGGACATTTACACCTCTGCAAACGACATTTACATGTCTGCAAAGGACATTTACACCTCTGCAAACGACATTTACACCTCTGCAAAGGAAATTTACACCTCTGCAAACGACATTTACACCTCTGCAAAAGACATTTACATCTCTGCAAAGGACATTTACACCTCTGCAAACGACATTTACATCTCTGCAAAGGACATTTACATGACTGCAAAGGACATTTACGGACGAGAAAAAAACCTCTTAGATTTATGTTTATCGTTTTAAATTAATTAGTAGATGGGTTGTAGCACTATGTTGCGCAAGGTTTACACAAAATTTTTGCCACGGATTGCACTGATTTTAACGGATTGATTTTTGCGGTGATGGTTTTTTGGGGAAATTTGTATATTTGTTTTTAAGCAGTTTGCGGGCACGGATTGGAAAGATGTGCTATCGGGGTTGCTTAGATTGTGAACAAAAGTTGGAATTAAGAGAAACCATTTAAAATTGCGTTTCTTTGAGCACTTTGTTTTGAAGCAAAACCTTGTCCAGAAGAACCTAAAGTTTTACCGTTAGGAGAAACTGCTTTCCAACGCCATTTTTTTGCTGTGTCTTGGTATACTTCTAAAGAATACTTTGTCATAGTAAATTGATTTTTAAATTAATAATAACAAATATAGTAAAAAATGGATGATAAAATTGCAGTTGGAATTTTAGTTGGTTTAGCTACAGGCACATCTTTATATGTATGGAATTCTGATAGATTTACAAAACCTCAAAAAATTGGATTAGTTTGTTGCATTATCTTCCCACCTTTGCAATGGATTGCAGTTTTATTAGTTTTAGCTTACAATAAGTATCAATCAGAAAATACAACTGAAGCAAAAATTACAAAGCAAAATGTTGAAAGTAAACAAAACCTTGATTCGGCTAAAAACAATCTTAAAGAGTTAAAAGAAAAAGGTATAATCACAGAAGAAGAGTTTAATTCTAAAGTTGATAAAATAGAAAGTCAAAAAACAGCATTTGACATTAAAAACTCAACAGAATATAAACAGTTGAAAAGTTTACTTGATAGTGGAATTTTAACAAAAGAAGAATTTGAAAGTAAGTTAAAATTAATTGGTAGTGCAGTTGAAAAGGAAGTTGATATTAGTGAAGTTAATAATATTTTAAATTCTGTAAATAAAACTTATTTAACCAATTTAGAAGACAATTCTGAAAATAATAAAAAAGAAAATTCAAATAATACTTTTGTTTACATATTTATAGTTATTACTGTTGTACTATTATCAATACTTATTATTTCACAAAATATAGAAAACAATGTTGAACAAAATTATGATTCTCCTACATCAGTTGCTATTGATTCTTCTGCTTATGAAAATGTTAATACCAATTACAACTATCAAGAGCCAATAAAAAATAAAAAGTTTGTATATGTTGTTATGAAAATTGAAAAACCTATTTTAGATGTTTATGAACCAACAGGATATACGAATAGTTTTGGTTTTTATGAAAAGCCTGACCCAATATATTCAATAAACTATGAAAAGGAAACATATACTACTGATATAATTGAGATAAGCGATTATAACATCGATGAAAAGTACAGAGTTTTAGATGATGCAAAAAATAAAATATACTCAAAATTAAAATTTGTTGATGATGCGTTTTCAACAAATTTATGGATCAATTGCAAAGACGATAACAAAAGAAAAGAATTCAAAGGATTAAGTTCAAAAATAACAGACTCTCAAATCTTTGAATTTGATAAATATTCAGAAGCAAGTATTCACAAACAAAATAATTTAGAATAAAAAATGAAAATAGAAGATTTTATAAATCAACTTGAAACCATAAAAATCCACACACAAAACAGATTTGATATTGGCAGAAAAAATTGCTTAACAAAAAACTATATTGATGAAGAAGACTTAACTAACCTTATAAATCAGTTTAAAGAATCATCATCTTCACAATTAGTCAATGTTTGTTCAAGTATTATATAATAAGAAGGAATACATAAATCTTCCTGTTGATCAAAAGTGTTATCTATTTCATCCTCAGGTATTAGTAACACACAAGAAGTTGTTTCACATTTAGCAATTGTAATTGTAACTTCTTTATTAGTTTTTGTGTTTAGTGCTTTGTATTCATTATAACCACATTGAGGACAAGATATTTTTAAATCCATAGTAAATTAAATTTTAACAAACATAAGAAAATATTTTGTAAGTTAGTAGTAGAAAAATCGCCAAAAAGAAACTAAAACTAAATAACAACAACAGCTAACAAAGGTAACCGTTGCACAACTACCCTATTTAAAAACATAGAAACTTTTACTTCAAAATCTCCTCAAAACTTGGTTTAAAATAATTTGGTCCTTTCATTACCTTGCCATCTTCGCGGTAAATAGGTTTTCCGTCTTCGCCTAGTTTACTCATGTTACTACGCTGAATTTCATCAAAAACTTCTTCAATTTTATGTTGCAAACCATGTTCTAAAATCGTTCCACAAAGGATGTACAACATATCGCCAAGCGCATCGGCTATTTCTACCAAATCATTATTTTGAACAGCTTCCAGATATTCTTCGTTTTCTTCTTTCATTAAGTTAAAACGAAGTGTGTTTTTTTGTTCGCCTAGATCGGCTTTAATCTCGTTACTAACTCCTAAACCAAAAGCGGTGTGAAATTCTTTTACAGCATTAAGTTGTTTTTGCATTTTTATTCATTTTATTGTTGACGCAAATTACAACTTTCCAATACATTTCAGTAAATTTGTTGAAAATTTGAAATAAATGTTCACAACTGGTCAATGGATTTTTGCTGCGCTGTTTTTTGTCGCTTTCGTTATTACGATGTACTTTGCTTATGGAAAAGACAAAGCGTTACACCAAAAGTTTTATAAAGGAAGTTATAAAATTCTTATTGGGTTTGTATTGTTTATAGTTATTTTGTTTGTGATTAAAATCACATTGAAACGCTAAGTTTACTAGTTAAATTGTAAAATAATCGAGAGTTTTTTTGAAGCAAAATTAAAAACAGAAACTGCTTTAAGAAAGACAGAATTTAATTTATAAATTTGTGTCAAGTATAAACGACCATGCAAATCCTAAAATATCTTTTCTTTTTACTAATTCTTTCCTTCATTGGACTAACCGTTTATATTGTTACTCAAAAAGGTGATTATGCTGTAACGCGTTCCAAAGTCATCAAAGCACCAAGAATGATTGTTTTTGACTATGTAAACGATTATAAAAACTGGGAAACCTTTAGTTCTTGGAAAAAAGACGATGCTCAAATGACGTTTACTTATCCTGCAAAGACAATGGGAATTGGTGCAAATTATTCTTGGCAAGGCAATGATGGCAATGGTTTTATGAAAACGGTTTTTGTAAAAGAAAACGATAGCATTGCTCAAAAAATGACTTTGGACGGAATGCCATCGGAAGTAAATTGGAAATTTAAAGATACCATTGGCGGAACAAAAGTGACTTGGACAACAAAAGGAACGATTAATTTAATGACTAAAATTACCAGCTTTTTCCAAGGTGGAATTAAAAATGTTATTGGTAATAATTATGAGCAAAGTCTAGCCAATCTTGATAAAACGCTTCGCTATGAAATGAAAACTTTTTCGATAAAAGTAAATGGTGTTGCACAACGAAACTCGGCTTTTTTCTTGAAACAAACCTATTCTTGCAAGCAAAAAAGTCTTATCCGAAACATTAAAATCGTTTTACCTAGAATGGTTTATTTTTTCAAAAAGAATAACATTCAAATAGCTGGAAAACCTTTTGTAATCTACAATACTATTGATTATGCTAATGATATTGTAAACTTCTCGGTTTGTATTCCAACAGCTGAAAAAGTTTTTATCGATACCGATAGCGACATGCAATCAGGCGAAATGGAAGCGTTTACTTGCCTGAAAACGACTTTAACTGGCGATTATTCTCATTTAGCTGAAACTTGGAAAAAAGCCCAAAAGCATATTACCGACAATGATTTTAAACAAAATTTTGCCGGAAAATACATTGAAGTGTACTCCAAAACGATTGACGATGTAAAAAATCCGTCAAAATGGACAACCGAATTATATATTCCAGTTTTTCCAAAAGCTGTAGCTGTAACTCCAATAGTATCAACAACTTCAACCACCGTTTCAACACCAAGAACAGAAACGCAAACCGAACCGCAAGAAACAACTCCAAAAGAAATTCCATAATTTTTTTATTTGGAATTAAACCTTTTCGATTAATTTTATTCCAATACTAAAATTACAATAGGTTGCAAGACGAAAAGGTTTTTATCGCTGAGTTACTCAACCCGAAAACGCAAAATGAAGCGTTTCAAAAGTTGCTACGCGAATATCAAAAACCGCTTTACAATCATATTAGAAACATTGTATTAAACCACGATGATGCTGATGATGTTTTGCAAAATACCTTTATAAAAGTTTTTCAAAATCTTAAAAACTTTAAAGGCGAAAGCAAACTTTTTTCGTGGATGTATCGCATAGCAACCAATGAAGCGATAACTTTTTTGAACCAAAAAGCCAAGAAAAACAACACAACCAGCGAAGAATTACAAAGTAAAATTGTAGATAATTTAAAAGCTGATAGTTATTTTGACGGAGACGAAATTCAATTCAAACTCCAAAAAGCAATTACTCTTTTACCCGAAAAACAACAATTGGTTTTTAAAATGAAATATTTTGAAGAACTAAAATACGAAGATATGTCTGAGATTTTAGGAACTTCGGTTGGTGCTTTGAAAGCTTCGTATCATCATGCTGTTAAGAAAATAGAAGAATTTATGAATGGAAATTAAACCATTTGGAAATATAAAAGTCAAACGATTATGAAAGAATTTAGATTAGATAATGAACCAAAAATTGCTTCGGGATTTAAAACTCCAGAAGGTTATTTTGAAGATTTATCCGAAAAAATAAATAAAAATCTACCAAACTCTGAACCAAAAGTTATTTCTATCTTTCAAAAAAGAAAGACTTGGATGTATGGTATTGCTGCGGTTTTAGCCATTAGTATTTCGGTTGTTTTTTATCAACAATTTCAATCGACAGAAACGCTTGATGCTGAATTTCTAGAAAATTATATTGCTCGAAATACAACTGTTTCAGAATATGATTTATTGGAATTATTAGAAAAAGAAGATATCGAAAAAATACAAATTGACCTTGAAATTCAGGATGATATTTTGGAAGAAACGATGATACACAACACCAATTTAGAACATTACTTAACAAATTAATATTATGAAAATCAAATCTTTAATAATCATCATTATAACATTAACATCTACATTTTCTTTTGCTCAAAATGGAAGATTGATGAAACAAAAAAAAGAACAAGTCAAATCGCTTAAAGTAGCTTTTATTACTAGCGAACTGGATTTAACCGCTGACGAATCGGTTAAATTTTGGCCTTTGTACAATGCATTTGACGAAAAACAAAGCGAAATTAGACGTACCAAAATGAAATCGTATTTGGACAGAATGGACAGCGAAAATTTTGATACTGTTTCCGAAAAAGAAGCTGCAACACTATTATCTCAAATGGAAAGCAGCGAAGAAGAATTGCATCAATTGAGAAAAAAATTCATCAGTAACTTGAAATCAGTTATTCCAGCTGTGAAAATTTTGAAATTGAAAAAAGCCGAAGAAGATTTTAATCGAAAATTATTGCAACAATATCGAAATAAAAGGAATAGATAGTTTTTTTTTGAGGATTGAAGGATTGAAGGATTGAAAGATTGAAGGATTGAAGGATTGAAAGACTAGAAAGTAAGTCCTTAAATCCTTTTATCTTAAAATCCTTTTATCTTAAAATCCTTTTGTCTTCAAATTTTTCTATCCAAAATAATTCTAACAATTTTATCTTTTCCAGCGGCAAAAGCTAGATTTGGAGAAAAAAAACGTATTGTGTAAAGTGAATTGTCTTTTGAGAATTGTTTCCAAGTTTTTCCAAAAACAGGAGAATAATTCAAACCTGTTGCGCCAACGGAAACAATTTCTCTTCCACCAGAATTTGGCATAAACTGTACACATGAAGCATATCCAAAACCTTGATTTTCGGCTACTAATTTCCAAGTTTTTCCACCATCAAAAGTGATGGCTTTGTTTTGAAAATTCTGTGTTGGGATTTCATAATTTCCTCCAGCGATAAAACCTATTTTTTCATCGTAGAAATCGGCAGTAAAAATCCCAGTCATGGCTTGACCTTGAACGATTGGCGTTTCAAAAACTTCCCAATTTTTTCCTTTATCGGAAGAATAAAAAACTCTCGATTTTAGTCCGCCAGAAACTATCCAACAATGATTCCCTTTGATAACAACATTGGTATTACTCGCGGCAAAAGCAGCTTCGCCTTCAACGGTTTTTGGCAAATTTTCACAAGGAACTTTTTGCCAAGTTTTGCCACCATTTCGAGTAATTACTATCGAAAGACAATTGGAAATTGGATCGCCAATTAGAATTCCTTCGTCATTATTCCAAAAATTTATACTGTCATAAAACACTTTTTCATGCGTTTCAGTATAAACCTTTTCAACTTTTAAATTGGATTTATTGATTCTGAAAATCGTTGCTGGATTTCCAATATTGGTAACAAAAATAGCATCGTCATTTTGAGCAATACTTCTAAATTCAAGTTTTGAAGTATCGGAAATGGTTTCCATTTAAAGTTTGTTTGCTTTACTATCATAAAATCCATACTTATTTCCGTTTCCAGCAAACCAAATTTTATCGTTATCAACCAAGATTGCTCTGATACTTATCTTTTGGTTCAAAACTGTATCGATTGAAATACTTTTAACCTCAGAAAAATCATTTTTAAAACCTGATTTACAAGAATTTAAAATAAAAACAATTACTACTAAAAAATTCAATTGGTATCGCTTCATAAATTATATTTTCAGCTAATATAATGCTTTTGACAATGTTAAACTTACCTTAAAATAATTTTTGTGGCATAGTAATTGGATATTTCGTAATAACTATTTATGAACGCAAATTATATATATTATGAAAACGAAAATTTTAACTCTGGCTTTACTGTCGATTGTTAGCATTACATCGGTTTTTGCTCAAGACAGAACTACTGTTACAGCCAATAACAGTGAGATTAGCGATAATCTTGATTTAAGAGCTGTAGCTTCAATCTTTGGAGATTCTAAAGATTTAGCAGATTTTGAAAGACGATTAAACAATCCGGAAGTTCCTATTTCAAATCTTGATTTGAATGGCGATAGTCAGGTTGATTATTTGAGAGTTATTGAAACCGTTGAAGGAAATGCTCATTTAATTGTTATTCAATCGGTTCTTGGTCGCGATACTTTTCAAGACATTGCCACTGTTGAAGTTGAAAAAGACCGAAACAATAGAATTCAAGTGCAAGTTGTAGGTAACGTTTTCATGTATGGTAACAATTATATTTATGAGCCAGTTTACTCTTTTACACCTGTAATTTATTCTAATTTTTGGGTTTCAAATTATAGACCATATTGGTCAACTTGGTATTGGGGTTATTATCCAAGTTATTACTATGCTTGGAATCCATTTCCAATATTTAGATACAGAAGTCACATTGGTTTACACATAAACGTTCATCATCATTATAACTATGTAAATGTTCGTAGATGTCAAAATATTTACAACAACTACTACAATGGTGGAAGACGCGGAAGTGCTTATGAAGTGCAACATCCAAATCGTTCGTTTGCTGTTAGAAATGCAAATTACAGCAACAGACATGAACTAGATCAAAGAAGAAACGTTAGAACTGTTTCTCAACGTGGCGAATTAGCAACAAGAAATACAGCTATCAGCGGAAGAAATAACGCCGTTAGAAATGAAACTGGAAGAAATACAATTGCTACAAGAGAAAATACTGTATCAAGAAACGAAACAGTTACACCAAGACACAACAGCGTTAGAACTGAAAGTGCAACTAAAGACAACTCAATTCGAAATGATGTTAGAGAAATTATTCCAACTCGAAATAATTCAATAACTCGAAGCGAAACCGTTACATCAAGAAATAACAGTATTTCAAGAAGCGAAACCGTTACACCAAGAAATAATAGTATATCAAGAAGTGAAACCGCTACACCGAGAAGCAACAGTAATCGAGTTGAAAGCACAAGAAATGAAACACCTAAAAATCTGTCTCAAAGAAACGAAAGCAATAAAAGTTCCGAAGTTCAAAGAAGTCCTTCAGGCAATAGAAACTTCTCAGAAAACAGAGTAAATTCTGATAGAAAACAAGAAAACTCAGGAAGAAGTCAAGGAAATTCAACTGGAAACAGACGAGGATAAATTGTGTTTGAATATTTGTGGTCAAAAGCCGATGTAATTTGCATCGGCTTTTGTTTTTAAAAAAATAGTTGTAAAAACATGCATCTATTTGAAAAAGATATAAATTTGCAATCTTTAACAAAATTTTATGAACGCTCATAATCACAATCTCCATAGCAAACTTACCACCGGAGGATTGCTTGTAACTTTAGGAATTATATACGGCGATATTGGAACTTCACCGCTATATGTAATGAAAGCTATACTGGGCATTCATGCTATTTCAAGAGATATTGTTCTAGGTGGAATTTCCTGTATTTTTTGGACTTTAACACTTCAAACAACACTGAAATATGTTTTGATAACGCTTAGTGCTGATAACCACGGCGAAGGTGGAATTTTTGCCCTTTTTGCTTTGGTTAAAAGAACAAAAATAAAATGGCTTATTGTTCCAGCCATAATTGGTGGAAGTGCTTTATTAGCCGATGGAATTATTACACCACCAATTTCTGTTTCATCTGCAGTTGAAGGACTTCGTATCTTCAAACCAGATATCAATACAATTCCAATTGTAATTAGTATTCTGATAGTTTTATTTACAATCCAACAGTTTGGAACTAAACTAGTTGGTAAGTTTTTTGCACCAATGATGTTAATTTGGTTTGGTATGCTTGGTGTACTTGGAGCTATTCAAATATTTAGTGATTTATCTGTTTTTGCAGCTGTAAATCCTTACTATGCTTATGAATTATTAAAAATTCATCCCGAAGGTTTCTTTGTTCTTGGTGCTGTATTTTTATGTACAACAGGAGCAGAAGCATTATATTCTGATATGGGACATTGTGGAAGAAAAAACATTAGAGTAAGTTGGATTTTTGTGAAGTCAATGCTTCTACTAAACTATTTTGGACAAGGTGCATATTTAATTAACCATGAAGGAAAAACACTAGCAGAACTTGGTGGAAAAGCAGGTAATCCTTTTTATCTAATCATGGCAGATTGGTTTCAACCAATAGGAATTGTTATTGCAACATTGGCAGCCGTAATCGCTTCACAAGCTTTAATCAGTGGTTCATTTACTCTAATTAATGAAGCCATGCGTTTGAACTTTTGGCCAAAAGTTAAAATTAAATATCCAACCGATTTAAAAGGACAACTCTATATTCCATCAATTAACTGGTTGTTATTATTAGGATGTATTGGGATAGTTTTATATTTTGAAGAATCATCAAATATGGAACATGCCTATGGTTTAGCTATCGTATTGTGTATGATTATGACAACAATTCTACTCAATTTTTATCTGATAATGAAACGTGTAAAACTCTATTTTATCATACCACTTATAGCAATATATTTGATAATTGAATTTAGTTTCTTATATGCAAATATTGTTAAATTTTTCCATGGCGGTTTTGTAACATTAATCATTGCATCAGCATTAATAGCAATAATGGCAACATGGTTTTTAGCAAAACAAATTAGTAAAAACTATACCAAAATCGTTAAAATCGAAGATTACAAAAAAGTGTTAGCCGAACTAAGTGTTGATTTATCCATTCCTAAATATGCAACACATTTGGTTTACATGACAAACTCAACTCGAAGCGATGAAATAGAAGAAAAAGTGATGTATTCTATTCTTCAAAAAAGACCAAAACGTGCTGATTTGTATTGGTTTATTCACGTAAATATCTTGAGCGAACCGTATAAAAAAGAATACCGTGTTACCGAAATAATTAAAGATGATATTTATAGAATTGACTTCTATCTTGGTTTTAGAGAACCAACCAAAATCAACTTGATGTTCAAACAAGTTATTAAAGAAATGGTTGATCGCGGTGAAGTTGATATTACAAGTAGATATGAATCATTGAGCAAAAACAATATCATTGGAGATTTCAAATTTGTTCTTTCTGAAAAATTCCTTTCTAACGATAGCGATTTAACTTTCTTCGAAAAAATAGTTATGAATACTTATTTTACGATGAAAAAATTCAGTTTATCCGAAGAAAAAGCCTTTGGATTAGACAGTAGTTCCGTAAAAATAGAACAATTTCCACTCGTTCTTCATGCTCCAGAGAAAATCGAAATGCGAAGAATAGACAAATCTTGCGACTAAAAAAAGTTAAAAAGTATTCTAACCAAAGAATACTTTTTTTCTTTACAGTAAAAGCAATATCTTTGCGGGCTGATTTTTTTACAAATGCGATTACACAGAAACCTTGTTTACACCACGATTGATTCTTTAAACGCCATCTTCAACGAAGGTGAATATGCCGATAAAGTTGTTGCTCGTGCCTTAAAAAAAGACAAACGTTGGGGAAGTTCCGACAGAAAGTTTGTTGCCGAAACCATATATGAAATCGTTCGTTGGAAACGATTGTATATGGAAATTGCCGAAGTCAAAGAACCATTTGACAGAGACGATTTATGGCGAATTTTTGCCGTTTGGGCAGTTCTTCGTGGTTATCCAATTCCCGATTGGAGACAACTTGAAGGAACACCAACTCGAAAAATCAAAGGACGTTTTGACGAATTATCCAAAATTAGAAAATACCGTGAATCCATTCCAGATTGGATGGATGAACTTGGAATAAAAGAATTAGGTGAAGAACTTTGGACCAAAGAAATTGCGGCTCAAAACCAACAAGCCAAAGTAATTCTTAGAGTGAATACTTTAAAAACCACCAAAGAAAAGCTTCGTGCTATCTTGATGGATTTAAACATAGAAACCGAGTTTTTAAAAGATCAACCCGATGCTCTAGTTTTAACCGAAAGAGCAAATGTATTTTTAACCGATGCATTTAAAGAAGGATTGTTTGAAGTGCAAGATGCATCTTCTCAATTGGTTGCTGCTTTTCTTGACGTAAAACCAGGAATGAGAGTAATTGATACTTGTGCTGGCGCAGGTGGAAAGACATTGCACATGGCGTCTTTAATGGAAAACAAAGGTCAATTAATTGCGATGGATTTATACGAAAGTAAATTAAAGCAATTAAAACTTAGAGCCAAAAGAAACGGAGCTTTCAATATTGAATACCGTATTATTGACAGCACAAAAGTTATCAAAAAACTTCACGAAAAAGCCGACAGAGTTCTAATTGACGCACCATGTAGCGGTTTAGGTGTTCTAAAAAGAAATCCTGACAGCAAATGGAAATTACAACCTGAATTCATCGATAATATCAAAAAAACACAAGCCGAAGTTCTTGAAAGTTATTCTAAAATGGTAAAACCAGGTGGAAAACTAGTTTATGCAACTTGTTCTATCTTACCATCTGAAAATCAAGAACAAATTAAGCATTTTTTAACTACCGAAAGTGGTAAAAACTTTACATTTGTAAAAGATTCAAAACTATTAGCTTCAGAAAGTGGTTTTGATGGTTTTTACATGGCATTATTAGAAAGAAAATAAAATTTATGAAAAAAATAATTACACTATTATCCTTGATTAGTGTTTCACTAATTTATGGTCAAGATGGCGCACCAGCAAATCCATATTATAATGGCTTTAACTGGAACCAAACTGGAACAGCACTAAAAAATGCTTTGGCAACAAAAATAACAACTACTCATACAAAAGAATTAACCTATTCACAAGTTTGGGAAGCGTTAAAAATTACTGACCTTGATCCTCAAAACTCTGCTAACGTTTTATTAGTTTATGGTTGGGAAAATGGTTCAGACAGCAATGTTACCAATAATCGAAGCAGAGACAAAGAGAATAATGGCGGTTCAAATGGACAATGGAATCGTGAACATATTTTTGCACAAGCATTGGGAAATCCAAGTTTAGGTCAAATCGGTCCTGGTGCTGATGCTCATATGTTAAGATCATGTGATGTTCAACGCAACGGGACGAGAGATAATAGATTATTTGCAGACGGTTCTGGAAATTCGACAACAATTGGTTCAAATAACTGGTATCCTGGTGACGAATGGAAAGGAGATATAGCTAGAATTTTAATGTATATGTATTTACATTACGAAAATCAATGTTTACCAACTTATGTTACTACCGGAGCAACAGCTACAACTGACTCCAATATGCCTAATCTTTTATTACAGTGGAATGCTGAAGATCCAGTTTCACAATATGAAGATAATAGAAACACTTATTTGGGCGGTACACCTAGTAACAGCAATTTCAGACAAGGAAATCGAAATCCTTTTATTGATAATCCTTATTTAGCTACAGTAATTTGGGGCGGTCCAATCGCGCAAAATAGATGGCCTAATGTGTTCCTTACTAATGCTGAATTCAATTTTGAAAACTCAATTTCAGTATATCCAAATCCATCAAATGACGGAACGATAAACATTACAACTGAAGCTAATCTGGATGAAATCAATGTAATTAGCGTAAACGGTCAATTAGTGCAACAAATTAAAAAATCAATTAGCATTGATACAAATTATTCAGTTTCAAATTTGCCAAAAGGATTTTACTTTTTGCAATTAAACTCAAATAATCAATCAGTTACTAAAAAAATAGTAATCAACTAATATCAAAAAAAAAATAATAAATTAAACGTTCTGTTGCATTAGTAACAGAACGTTTTTATTTTATCAAAACTGTAGAAAACGCTGATTTTCTTTGAAGTTTAACCACAGTTTACTATCTTTCGCCTTTAAATTTTGTGTAACCTTTTAATACATTTCAAAAAATGTTAGAAGAAAAGAATGATAACCTGCAAGAAGCAGATGGAAATTTGGCAAACAATCAAAATGATTTAGCTCCAACAGAAAATCAAGAAATTGCAATAGACACTAGCGAAGAAGCTATAGAAACTATTTCGGAAGAAGCTGAAATTCAACAAGAAGAAATTACTGAAACGGTAGAAGAAACTACAGAAAATGTAATTGAACTTACGGATGAACAAGTAGCTGATGATACTTTAGTTATTGAAACCGGAAGTAATTCAGCAGTAGCAGCAATCGAAAGTGTAAATGCAGAAGAAAGCGAAGACGAAACCTTAAAAGAACGTCACGAAATTCCTATGCTTGATTACGAAACTTTATCAATGGAACAAATGATTTCCGAATTGGAAAGCCTCGTAACTGTTGAAAAAGTAATGTCGGTTAAAGATCATGTTGAAGAATTAAAAAAATCCTTCTTGTCTAAATACCATCATTTTATTGATGAAAAGAAAGAAGAATTTCATGCTGAAAATCCAGAAACTACTGAAGATTTCCATTATCATTTTCCTCTAAAAACAAAATTTGATCAATTATATTCTCAATATAGAGACAAAAAAAATGCACACTTTAACAGCATTCAAAATTCATTGAAATCCAATCTTCAAAAAAGATTGGAAATTGTTGAAGAATTAAAAAATTTGGTTCACAGTCAAGAAAATATCTCTACAACGCTAAAGCAATTTAACGATATTAGAGAACGTTGGAAAGTGGCTGGACCAATTCCAAAAGACAAATACAACCACGTTTGGAATAACTATCATTTTCATTTAGAGAATTTCTACGACATTCTACATTTGGATAGAGAAATTCGCGATTTGGATTTCAAACACAATTTGGAACAAAAACACAAAATCATTGCTCGTGTAGAAGAATTACTTCACGAGGAAGACATCAATAAATCGTTTAGAGAATTACAAAACTTGCACCGAGTTTGGAAAGAAGATATCGGACCAGTTTCTCGCGAACACCGTGAAGAAATTTGGAATAAATTCAGTGATTTAACTAAACAGCTTCATGACAAACGCGAAGGTTATTATGAAAAATTCCGTGAAATTGAAGCAAACAATTTGGTCACCAAAAAAGATTTGATTGCTCAAATTGAAGTTTTGGCACAAGAAAAAGTAAATTCTCACAATGCTTGGTTGGCTCAAATTGAAAAAGTAGAAGCGTTAAGAGAAGCGTTTTTCAAAACAGGAAAAGTTCCTGCTGAAGTAAACGAAGAAACTTGGGCAGCATTTAAAACGGCAGTTAGAAATTTCAACGTTTTAAAAAATTCATTCTACAAAGAAATTAAGAAAGACCAAAACGATAATCTTTCTAAAAAACAAGCTTTAGTTGCCAAAGCACAAGAACTTAAAGATTCAACCGACTTTGCTGCAACAACACCATTAATGAAGCAAATTCAAGAAGAATGGAAAACTATTGGACACGTTCCAAGAAAGTTTTCTGATACTTTATGGACAGAATTTAGAGCAGCATGTAATGAATATTTCGAAAAACTAAAAGAGCAAAAATCAGAAGTTAACGAAGACGAAGCTGCTGCTTTTGAAAATAAAAAGAATTACCTTGAAACCTTGAGAAGTTTTGAACTTGTTGGTGACCACAAAACCGATTTAGACGCGATTAAAGCGCATATCGAAACTTGGAAAGGTTTTGGAAAAGTACCATTTCCTAAACGTCATATTGAAGGAAAATTCAATAAAATTCTTGATGTATTATTCGAGAAATTAAGCGCAAGCAAAAAAGACAACGAAATGGCTCGTTTTGCTAATCGATTAGACAATTTAGCCAATTCTGATACAAGAAGACTTGACAATGAAAAGGTTTTCATCATGCGAAAAATTGACGAAGTACAACATGAAATCTTCCAATTGGAAAACAACATTCAGTTTTTTGCTAATGCAAAAGCCGATAATCCAATGGTGAAAGAAGTTGTGAAAAACATCGAAAGACAAAAAGAAGAATTAGCAACTTGGAAAGAAAAGCTAAAACAACTTAGAAATCTTAAAACAGAATAACCAAAAAGTCCCGAAAATTTCGGGACTTTTTTATTGCTTAATTTTTGAGGCCAAAAGATAAATAACCGCCATTCGTATCGCAACTCCATTTTCTACTTGATCCAAAATCACCGACTGTTGCGAGTCGGCAACATCAGAAGTGATTTCCACGCCACGATTTATTGGTCCAGGATGCATGATTACAATTTCTTTATTCAATGAATTTAGCAACGCTTTGTCAACACCATATTGCTGTGCATATTCACGCGTTGATGGAAAATAATTCACGTCCATTCGTTCGTTTTGCACTCGAAGCATATTGGCAACATCGCACCATTCTAATGCTTTTCTAAGATTAGGTTCAACGGTTACGCCAAGACTTTCGATATATTTTGGAATTAGTGTTTTTGGTCCACAAACTTTCACTTCCGCACCTTGCATTTGCAACGCATAAATATTAGAAAGTGCAACTCGCGAATGCAGAATATCACCAACAATGACTACTTTTTTTCCTGCAACTTCGCCTAATTTTTCTCTGATTGAAAAACTATCCAACAACGCTTGCGTTGGATGTTCGTGTGCGCCATCGCCAGCATTAACGATACTTGCGTTTACATTTTTTGACAAAAAATAAGCCGCACCAGGATTAGCATGTCGCATGACAACCATATCCACTTTCATCGAAAGTATATTATTTACCGTATCGATTAGCGTTTCTCCTTTTTTAACTGAAGATTGCGCCGCCGAAAAACTAATCACATCCGCAGAAAGGCGTTTTTGAGCCAATTCGAATGATAATTTGGTTCGCGTACTATTTTCAAAAAAGATATTGGCAATAGTAATATCACGAAGTGAAGGCACTTTTTTGATTGGGCGATTAATCACTTCTTTAAAATGATCAGCCGTTTCAAAAATCAAATCGATGTCTTGTTTTTTGAGGTATTTTATGCCTAATAAGTGGTTAACTGACAGTTCGGACATTTTAGTTGTGTGTTGTATGTTGTGTTGTTTATTCTAAAATCAAAAATCGTTACTCTTCATTCTTAAATCAAGTAAACTGAATCTTCGCCATCTTTTTCGCTCCAGCAAACTTTTACTTTTTCGTCTTGAATAGCATCAACTTGGCGACCGCGATAATCGGGTTGAATAGGTAAATGACGACTAAATCGTCTATCAATTAGCACAAGAAGTTCGACTTCGGATGGTCGTCCAAACGATTGAACGGCAGTCAAAGCAGCGTTGATACTTCTTCCGGTGAAAAGTACATCGTCTATAAAAACGACTTTTTTATTTTCTACCAAAAAATCAATTTGGGTTTTATTGGCTTCTAATGGATTGGTATTTCTTCTGAAATCATCGCGAAAGAATGTAATATCCAAAAAACCTAACTGAATGTTGTTGATTTGGTATTCGTTTTCTAAAATATGCTTTATTCTTTTGGCTAAAAAAGTTCCGCGAGGTTGAATTCCTATTAAAACCGAATTGGAAAAATCGTTATGGTTTTCGATTAACTGACAAGCCAAACGATGGAGCATGATATTGACTTCTTTGGAAGTGAGCAATATTTTATGACTCATAGTAGTGTTGTTTGGGTTGTAAAATTAGTATTTTTTCTTGAGTGTATCAACTTCTCTACTCGATTAGTTTTGTCTAATGGTTTTTAAAACGAAAAAACCTCAAGCTTTCACTTGAGGTTTTGGTATATGAATCGTAAAGATTAGTCTTCTAATTCACGGAAGATGGTGTGCATCAAACGTTTTTTGTCGTTAATACTTTCTTCCAAAGAAATCATGGTTTCTGTTCTGTAAACTCCTTCAATATCATCAACCATAAAAATTACATCCTTAGCATGCTTTGTATCTTTTGCTCTTATTTTACAGAAAATATTAAATTTACCAGTAGTTACATGGGCAACTGTAACATAAGGTATTTCATTTATTCTTTCTAAAACAAATTTAGTTTGTGATGTATTATTCAAAAACACACCAACATATGCGATGAAAGAATATCCTAATTTTTCATAATCTAACGATAATGACGAACCCATAATAATTCCTTGGTCTTCCATCTTTTTCACTCTAACGTGAACTGTTCCAGCAGAAATTAAAAGCTTTTTTGCAATATCAGTAAAAGGAATTCTAGTGTTGTCAATCAACATATCTAATATTTGTAAATCAACTTCATCTAATCTAAACTTACTCATCTTTAAGGTATTTATGTATGTATCTAATTTTAAAATCGAAATAATCAATCCAAAGAAAACTGAACCAATTTTCCACTACTAAAGCTTATACCATTTTCTATGGAAAAATTAGCTATTTGACCTACTATTGGAGTGTTTTTTAAATTATCTTGATACGATTTATTGTTTGCATCAAACTCAAAATGTCCATAATAATTTTCTAAATCATCTATTTGAGCTACATGTGCTTCAAATATAATTTCACTCTCTGATAACACTTCTTTGTATTGGAGTGCAAAATTGATGCTTTTTTCTAAACTATCATAATTTATTTTGACATTTTTACAAACAAAGTCATAAAAAACGACTTTATTTTGCGGAATATGCAAATATTTTTGGATTTTGTTAAGAACTATATCGTTTTCGTTGATATATTGAATTCCTGAAAGCAATGCGATAAAAATAAATTTACGTGAGAATTCCCTATCGTAATCACCTTGAAAATGTCCTGCTTCAAATAAAATTGTTGGAACATTCATCGATTGAAAAGTATCGCCTATACAATTTATATTAAATGAATCATCAAAACGTCCTATTTGATTTGGAATAAATTGTTGCAAAGTTTCGTTCATTGATACAATTACTTCAATGGCTTTACTCCTAACTTCGTTAATAGCTCGTTCGTCATTATAAGCTGGTGCTAAAAACGAAACGGTTGCTGGTTTTCCAGTATCGCCAGCACCAAATATAGTTCGCTGGTCGTGTAGATTATAACAAAAATCGGGTTTAAATTCAGTAAAGACTTCTCGAAGTAGCACACTTTCGGGTTGCGAAAGGTTTTGTGCATCGCGGTTTAAATCAATTTTATTGGCATTTTCGCGCGTATAAAGTTCAGCACCATCAGGATTTAGCATCGGTAACAACCAAAAAGTAAAATTGCTTAAAATAGCATTACTTTCGGTTGTATTGCTGTGCAAAAAATTGATAAAATCAAACAAAGCTTTGGTGGTTGTACTTTCATTTCCATGCATTTGTGACCACATGAAAATCTTAGTTTTGCCCATTCCAAATTCGAGTTTATAGATGGGTTTACCCAAGACTGATTTCCCAATAACTTGATAGGGATACTTAAAAATTAAATGTTCAATATGCTGAAGCGTTATGTAACGACCAAAAAGTTTTTCCTCTTTATTTGCTTGATAGATGGTTTCGTAGTTCATATTCATGGTAAGAGAAATTTTAAAGAATAGTGTCAAAATCAAATTGCCTTTCGGGAAATTTTCCTTTTACACCTTTATAATGTTGCAAAAAAACACCCATATCAGCACTGTAATCGCCTGTTGTATAAAAGGGTGAACCAATTTTCACTTCCTTTTTTGCATAATCAAAAGCTACTGGAATTATAGGTACATTGGCTTTATGAGCAATGAAATAAAAACCAGTGCGAAGTTCGGTTACTTTTTTTCGAGTGCCTTCGGGAGCAATTCCCATTCTGAAAATTTCTCTCGAATTGAAAACATCCACCGTGGCATCAACATTGTTTTTCCCACCACTTCTATCCAATGCTGCGCCACCAATACTTCTAAAATAATAACCAAACGGAAACACGAATAATTCTTTTTTACCCACAAAATTCATTTGCTGATTGGCTATGCCGCGCGTAAACAATCCTATAAAAAAATCAAAATTACAAGTATGTGGCATAACGGCAATGACACATTTCTTGATGTTTTCGTCAAAAGTGCCTACCAATTTCCATCCCATTAGTCGGAAAAAAATAAATTGATACAATCGTTTTTTCATCATATATATTTTTCGTAAAATTACTATTTATGAATTATATTTGAGAAAATTATTTCACCAATGATTAGGCGATTTTTTAGTTATTTTATTCCAATAAACATTTACAAGAAAAACTCTTCGGTTAGTAAAACTCTGGAAGTGACTTGGAACAATGGCGAATTGGTTTTAGACAGTAAAAACACTAATTATTCGTATGGAAGTTTGCAACGGATTTTACGCAAAGGACTGAAATACATTGGATTTGAACGTATTAGAAACTTTAAAACGGTTTTGGTTCTTGGTGTTGCTGGCGGAAGCGTTATCAAAACTTTGGTCAATGAAATTAAGTTTAAAGGCAAAATTATTGGCGTAGAAATAGACGAAAACATTGTAGAAATTGCCAATAATTACTTTAATATTGACAAAATTCCAAATTGTGAAATTATTATTGACGATGCGTTTGAATTTGTTTTAAAAACAAAAAACACCTACGATTTAATCATCATCGATATTTTTCAAGACACCACGATGCCTAATTTTTTGTTTCAGGATTTTTTTATTCAACGAATTAACGATTTGGTCAATGTGAATGGGTTTATTTTATTCAACACCATGGTCATTTCTAAAGCTGATGAAGAACGGAATTTGAAATACAAATCAAAATTTGGCGGAAATTATTCGCTTCGAATGTATCCAAAAGTAGAAGTTCACAATGAATTGTTTACAATTAAAAAGCTACAATAGTTGCGGGTTTCGGGTTGAAAGTTTCGGATTTTTCTAAGTGAAATTTAAAACCTTTGTAAAAATTTTAAACTTTAACCAAAGTTGGGTTTATTCTTTCTCTAACTTTTAACCCCTATTTTGCACCCATAATTTCTTTATAAAACTCTATTTGTAGTTTTAAAGTTTCGATTTCTTTTTCCTTTTCAAGCAATTGGTTTTTTAACTCCTTTTCGGATTTGGTTTCAAATGGAATGTTCAATCTTTCGCCAAGTTCCATCACTAAATTATATTTAACCGCAAGACTAATTCTCCACAAAATGCTGAACTGTAAACTAGTTTGCTTAAAATATTGATTGAGCGTTGTAGGGTTAACATCCAAAAACTTAGAAACACTAGATTTTTTAATTTTATTTTGTTGAATATGCCAATTAACATAGTTACCCACTCCTGGCGGATCATCACTGCGCTTTTTTTGGTATCGTTTTGAATTATCAAACATTTTTTTTGATATTAAGTTTAAATCAAATATACAAAAAATACTGTAGCTCAGGACTTTTATGCCTTTTATTTTGGTTCTTTTAACTAATTTAGTTGGTTTTTATAACTAAATAAACTAGTTTTTTTAACTAACTAAATTGGTTATATTAACTAACTTAAATGGTTTTTTTAACTAATTTAATTAGTTATATTATTAAACTTAGTTAGCTATTTAAACCAACTAAATTAACCTTCTAAACCAATATAGTTGGTTATTTTAATCAACTATATTGGTTTTTATAACCTTTTATTTAATCAAGTGGTATAAAAAAACCTTTGCTAAAGTTTGAAACTTTTACAAAGGTTTTGTGCATTTTATTATTTAAAATCAATATTACAACATCTTCCTCGCTTTTTCTAAATCTTCAGGTGTATCGATACCGATGCCAACATGAGTAGTTTCAACCATTTTGATTCGTTTTCCAAATTCTAAATAGCGGAGTTGTTCTAATTTTTCGGAAGCTTCGAGTGATTTCATTGGTAAATGATAAAAAGCGAGCAAGGCTTCTTTTCTAAAAGCATAAATTCCGATGTGTTTCATGTAGCGAACACCAACGCTTTTTTCTCTTGGATAAGGAATTACCGAACGTGAAAAATACAAAGCAAAGCCACTTTGGTCAGTAACTACTTTTACATTATTAGGATTGTTGATGTCTTCTTCATCAGTAATTTCAACCATCAGCGAAGCTAAATCTACTTTTTTATCAAAATCATTTCTAAAAACATCCAGCACTTTTGCTAATGGTTCAGCATTGATAAATGGTTCGTCGCCTTGAACGTTTACCACAATATCAACGTCAAGATTTTCAACGGCTTCGGCTATTCTGTCGCTTCCGCTTTCGTGTTCTTTGACACTCATGATGGCTTTTCCACCATTGCTGATGATTTCGTCATAAATCAAAATACTATCGGTTACTACAAAAACATCGTCAAATAATCTCGTGTTTACTGCAGCTTGATAAGTTCGAGAAATAACTGTTTTTCCTCCCAAATCTTGCATCAATTTGGCAGGAAATCGAGTTGATGCATATCGAGCTGGAATTACGGCAATGATTTTCATTTTATTATTTTTTACAAAAAATTATATACCAGCAATGGCTTTCAATTCATTTACAAAACGAACTGCCAAAGAATCGGCTTCTTCCTGAGTTGGTGCTTCAGTATAGATACGGATAATTGGTTCGGTATTCGATTTACGCAAATGAACCCATTCCGTTGGGAAATCAATTTTTACGCCATCAATTGTAGATATATTTTCAGATTTGTAGGTTTCGGTTAAGGTTGCTAAAATTCCGTCAACATTAATTTGTGGTGTCAACTCAATTTTGTTTTTACTCATATAATATTGCGGATAACTTGCTCTAAGTTCTGCAACTGTAACATCTAAATTTGCTAAATGCGTTAAAAACAAAGCCACACCAACCAAGCTATCTCTACCATAATGCAATTCTGGATAAATAATTCCGCCATTTCCTTCGCCACCAATTATGGCGTTTGTAGCTTTCATCAATTCCACCACATTTACTTCTCCAACGGCACTGGCTTGATAACTTCCGTTGTGTTTTTCAGTAATATCACGCAACGCACGCGACGAACTCATATTAGAAACAGTATTTCCTGGAGTTTTACTCAAAACATAATCCGCAACGGCAACCAACGTATATTCTTCGCCAAACATTTCGCCATCATTAGAAATAAACGCCAAACGGTCAACATCTGGATCAACAACAATTCCGAAATCGGCTTTTTCTTCAATAACCAATTTACAAATGTCACCCAAGTGTTCTTTCAAAGGTTCTGGATTATGAGGAAAATGTCCGTTAGGTTCACAATATAATTTTACACATTCTACACCCATTTGTTCCAAAAGTTTTGGGATAATAATTCCACCTGAAGAATTCACACCATCAACTACTACTTTGAATTTTCTTTTGGCAACAGCTTCGGCATCAACTAAAGGCAATTCTAAAACCTCATCAATATGAATATCCATGTAAGCATCGTTTGCCGTAATTTCACCTAAACTATCTACATCCGAAAAATCAAACGCTTCGGCTTCGGCAATTTCTAATATTTTTGCACCTTCAGCACCGCTAAGAAATTCACCTTTTGCATTTAAAAGTTTCAAAGCATTCCATTGTTTTGGATTGTGAGAAGCTGTTAAAATAATTCCGCCATCGGCTTGTTCCATCGGTACGGCAACTTCAACTGTTGGTGTTGTAGATAAACCTAAATCAATAACATCAATTCCCAAACCAATTAAAGTATTGACTACTAAATTATGAATCATCGGACCTGAAATACGTGCATCACGACCAATAACTACTTTTAGTTTATCTTTATTGATATTGTTTTTCAGAAAAGTACCATAGGCTGATGCAAATTTCACAGCATCTACTGGCGTTAAATTGTCTCCAACCTTTCCTCCTATTGTTCCGCGAATTCCTGATATTGATTTGATTAATGTCATTTGTATCTTTTTTAGGTTTGTTTTGTTATTTTTTACAAATATAATAGTTGCCATTACGAAAAATAGAAATAAGATATTTTTTTCTATATTTACTAGCATATCATCGATAAAAGACCATATTCAATTATTTTCAGTATGAATTTCCTAGCACATATTTATCTATCTGGTAACAACGATTTGCTGAAAATTGGTAATTTTATGGCAGATAGTATTCGTGGAAATAGCTATGAAAATTATCCCGAAGAAATAAAAAAAGGTATTTTACTCCATCGCTCGATTGACAGTTTTACGGATATGCATCCCGTTTATAGAAAAAGCAAACATCGATTGCATGAAAAATACGGACATTATTCTGGTGTGATTATGGACATTTTTTACGACCATTTTTTGGCAAAAAACTGGGCAAATTATTCCAATAAAATACTAGAAGAGTATGCCGATGAATTTTATCAGCTTTTACAAGACAATTATGATTTACTTACGGCTAAAATTCAAGGAATGATGCCGTATATGATTGCTCGAAATTGGTTGGTAAGCTATGCTTCCATCTCAGGCTTGGAAATGATTTTGTTCCAAATGGATCACCGAACCAAAAATCGTGTTGCGATGCATGAATCGATAGTGGAATTACAAAAGTTTTACTTGGAATTTGAAACCGAGTTTACTCAATTTTTCATCGAACTTCAAGAACATTGCCAACAAAAAATTCACGAATTAAACGGATAATATTATATGAGAAATACGATTATCCTTTTCCTTTTTACACTTCAAATTTGTTTTGGACAGCAAGGTGTAACTGCTTCCAATGGCATGGTGGTTACGGCTCGTGAAGAAGCTTCCAAAATTGGCGTTGATATTCTAAAAAAAGGTGGAAATGCATTTGATGCTATGATTGCAACACATTTGGCATTGGCAGTTGCTTATCCTTATGCAGGAAATATTTCGGGTGGAGGATTTTTGGTGTATCGAAAAAATAACGGTGAAATTGGTTCGCTTGATTTCAGAGAAAAAGCACCGTTAAAAGCATCCAAAAACATGTATTTGGACAAAAATGGCAATGTAATTCCTAATTTGAGTACCGATAGTGCTTTATCCGTTGGCATTCCAGGAAGTGTTGCAGCTATATTTGAAATCCATAGAAAATTTGGTTCATTACCACTTAAAGAGTTGTTTGAACCTGCTATCCTTTTGGCAAAAAAAGGTATTGTTGTAACCGAAAAAGAACACGCAAAACTCAATGAATATCGCTCTAAAATTGTTGAACTAAGCGGAAATCAAACACTTTATGCGAAAAAATTTAAAGTTGGCGATACCATAAAATATTTGGCATTAGCCAATACATTAAAACAAATTCTTAAAAACGGAGAAGCCGAATTCTACAAAGGAAAAACTGCAAAAAAGTTAGTCAAATTTCTAAAAAGTAAAGGCGGAATAATTTCGCTAAAAGATTTAAAAAAATATAAAACCATTTGGCGAAAACCGATAACTTTTCAATACAAAGAACTGAACATCATTTCGATGGCACCACCAAGTAGCGGCGGAATTACGTTGGCACAAATTATGAAAATGATTGAACCATTCGACCTTAAAAAGCTACAACACAATTCGGCTGACTACATTCATCTTTTAAGCGAAGTTGAACGACGAGCATATTCCGATAGAAATTATTTCCTTGGCGATCCGGATTTTGTTACTATACCAGAAAAAGAATTGCTCGACGAAAATTATTTAAAAAATCGAATGCAAAACTTTTCTTTTGAAAAAGCAACTTCTTCCAAAGAAGTTAGTCATGGTGATATTCAAGTGGTTGAAAGTGATGAAACCACTCATTATTCGATTGTTGATACAAACGGAAATGCCGTTTCGGTGACGACAACTTTGAACGGTGCGTATGGTTCTAAACTATATTGTGACGAACTGGGATTTTTTCTCAATAATGAAATGGATGATTTTTCGGCAAAACCTGGCATTCCAAATTATTATGGATTAATTGGTGCTGAAGCTAACAGCATTGCTCCCGAAAAACGAATGCTAAGTTCGATGACACCAACAATCGTGGAGAAAAACGGAAAACTGTTACTGCTTTTGGGTTCGCCTGGCGGTTCGACCATAATCACTTCGGTTTTGCAAACTATTTTAAATGTTTATGAATTTGAAATGGGAATGCAACAAGCCGTAAATCAACCACGCTTTCACCATCAATGGTTGCCAGATGAAATTATGCTTGAACCTAATAAATTCAATGCAGAAAGTAAAGAAAAACTCAGACAGAAAGGTCATATTATTAACGAGAAATTTGCACCTGTTATTGGTAAAGTAAATGCGATTTTGGTTCTACCAAATGGCAATTTTGAAGGCGGAGCCGATTTTCGCGGAGATGATAAAGCTATTGGATATTAAATTAAAAAAATGAATTTCATACAAGAATTAGAAACCGAATTGTTTCGTCATAAAAATACTGAAAACGCAGCAAAAATGGAAGCTTACATGAGGCATCATTTTTCTTTTTTAGGCATTAAAACCGAAACAAGAAGAGCTGTTTTTCAAGATTTATGGAAAAAACACCAATCGGAAATACAATCCAATTTTCGAGAAATCAGTTGGGAACTTTTCAACAAAAAAGAGCGAGAATTTCAGTATTGTGGAATGGAAATTTTAATCAAAGAAATTAAAAAAAAGTATCTAAAAGAAGATGAAAAACTGATTGAACAATGGATTATTACCAATTCTTGGTGGGATAGTGTTGATGTTTTGGCAAAATATCTTTTGGGTGGTTATCTTTTGCAATTTCCTGATAAAACATTAAAAGTAATCGAACGGTTTTCAAATTCAGAAAATATGTGGCTCAATCGAAGTGCCATTCTTTTTCAATTGAGTTATAAGCAAAAAACCAATTTTGAATTATTGAAATCAGAATGCGAAAAACACAAATATTCGAATGAATTTTTTATTCAAAAAGCCATTGGTTGGTCACTTCGAGATTATGGTCGATTTAATCCAAATGCGGTAAAAAGCTATGTAGAAAACACTAATTT
Organism: Flavobacterium macrobrachii; assembly: GCF_014486675.1. Lineage (GTDB taxonomy): Bacteria > Bacteroidota > Bacteroidia > Flavobacteriales > Flavobacteriaceae > Flavobacterium > Flavobacterium macrobrachii. The sequence continues at coordinate 15,845 of NZ_JACTAC010000022.1, read as the reverse complement.
AAAACCTTTGAGTAAAAAAGAAGCACTGAGAAATATTTTAAAATAATCATTTATAGCTATTTTTGTAGAATATTCTCTAATAAATGCCAACAAAAAAAGCACCACTATATAAAATCGTTTTCCGAAATATTTTTCGAAGAATAGAGAATATTATCTTTTCTTTGAAAGAGAAAATATCCGAAAGACAATTTCTTTATTTTTCGGCTGTAGTTGTTGCTATTTCATGTTCGCTTGCCGTAATTTTATTAAAGAATTTTGCGCACTCCGTTTTTGTATTTGCTAATTATGTAAATACGTATCTCAAACTTCCTTATATCAACAGTTTGTTGCCTATTATTGGAATTCTTTTAACGGTTTTTGTGGTCAAACATTTACTTGATGGAAGCATTGAAAAAGGAAGTTCTAAAATTTTATATGCAGTTGCCAAAAAAGGTGGAATTGTTCCCAAAAAACAGATGTATGCCCAAATTGTAACAAGCTCATTAACCGTTGGGCTTGGCGGTTCTGCCGGTTTAGAAAGTCCAATTGTAATTACTGGTGCAGCATTTGGTTCTAATTTTTCACAACGATATCATTTAAGTCAAAAAGACAGAATTCTACTTCTAGCTTGTGGTGTTGCTGCTGGAATTGGAGCGGCTTTTAATGCGCCAATTGCTGGAGTTTTATTTGCTATAGAAGTTGTTCTTGCCGATGTTACTATTTCGGCTTTTATCCCGATAATGATTTCGGCAGCAACTGGAGCTTTGGTTTCAACAGTTGTATTAAATGAAGATGTTTTGTTGTCATTTAAGCAACAGCAAGTGTTTGATTATCATAATATTCCCTATTATATTCTTTTGGGAATTTTAGCAGGATTAGTTTCGGTTTTTCATGCTCGAAATTTTCGCAGAGTGGAACATTATTTTCAAAAAAAGAAAAGTAAAATTTATAACAAAGCACTTTTTGGAGCAAGTATTTTAGCCCTAATGATTTTCTTTTTTCCAACACTTTTTGGCGAAGGATATGAAAGTATCAAAACACTTTCTACCAAAAATCCCGGAGCATTATTAGAAAATACTTTACTAGACAATCATAAAAGTAACGAATGGATTTTACTAATTTTTGTTGGTGTAACGATGTTACTGAAATCTTTTGCAACCGGATTAACTTTAGGTTCAGGAGGAAATGGCGGTAATTTTGCACCATCGCTTTTTGTTGGAAGTTATTTGGGATTTTTTGTGGCCAAATTTTTTGATTTAACCGGAATTAACAACCATTTACCCGTTGCAAATTTTACTATTGTTGGTATGGCAGGAATTTTAAGCGGACTATTTCATGCGCCATTAACTGCTATCTTTTTGATTGGTGAAATTACTGGTGGTTACAATTTGATGGTTCCGTTGATGATTGTTTCTTCCATTAGTTTTGCAGTTTCAAAACGTTTTGAAAAACATTCAATGGATGTAAAACCTTTGGCAGATAAAGGCGATGTTTTCACCAGTGATAAAGACAAAAATATTTTACTGAAAATTGATGTTTTAAAATTAATTCAAACCAATTATCAAACGCTTTCTGTAGAAAACTCTCTTGAAAAAGTAGTAGAAATATTTGCGTCAACATCTCAAAAAGTAATTCCTATAGTTGATGAAAAGAGAAATCTTCTCGGTGTTATTGAATTTCAACATGTAAAATCGTTTATTTTTAATCCATATAGAGTAAAATTTACTACCATAAAAGAAATTCTCACTCAACCCGAAGTTATATTACAGTTTGATGACGGAATGGAAAAAATCATGAATTCCTTTGACAAAACCAACCACGAAGTATTACCTTTAGTAAAAGATGGCAAATACTTTGGTTGTCTTTCTAAACTTGATATTCTGGAAAACTACAGAACCAATTTCAAGGAAATGGTTATTGAATAAAAAAACCTTTCAATTGAAAGGTTTTCTATTACTACTTCGTTTTTTCTCCCACAAAATAATCGTTTGTACTTTTAAACAATACATTAAAAGTGGTCAGACTTCCGTAACATCGTGTAATGTATTGTTGCAATTCAAACTTTTCAGAATTATCTAAATTACTTGAATTTATTTTTTGTTCCATAACTCGAAGTCGATCTCGTACCATAATTATTTTATTGAAAAAAATATCTATAGGAACTTCTTTGTTTTGAGTTGGTGTTCCTGGTTCCATTATTAATTTTCCGCCTTTCCATTTATCAGCAATGGGAACAACTTGCGAAACATCGCTCCATTTTTGCAATAGATTTTTCAAGGTTTTTTCCACTTCATAAAAACTAACCGTATCTACCTCACCTTCAACTGCTTCAATTACTTCAAATTCACTATCTACATCAATAGTTTCCAATCCGTTTTCTATAAAAGTTACCCAATAATGCTTTGCTGTAACGTTGGTTACAACTCCAACTCCATATTCAGCATGTTTTAAACGTGAACCGATACCAAGTATTTTCATTATTTATTATTTTAAAATTTTCCCAAATATAAAATTCTTTAACAAATTCTTGTCAAACGTTATAATGAATTTTGAGTTAAAAAAAGTACTTTTGCGTTTCAGCACTATTTTATGCAAAATCAAGACGAATTTATCGAAGTTATTGGAGCAAGAGCTCATAATTTAAAAAATATTGATGTTACAATTCCACGCGAAAAACTAGTCGTAATCACTGGTTTGTCGGGTTCGGGAAAATCATCGTTGGCTTTTGACACGATTTATGCCGAAGGTCAACGTAGATATATTGAAACTTTTTCGGCTTATGCTCGTCAGTTTCTTGGTGGATTGGAACGACCAGATGTGGATAAAATCGACGGACTTTCACCAGTAATTGCTATTGAACAAAAAACAACGAGCAAATCACCTCGCTCGACCGTTGGAACTATAACTGAAATTTATGATTTCTTGCGATTACTTTTTGCTCGTGCTGCCGATGCATATAGCTACAATACGGGCGAAAAAATGGTTTCTTATTCTGATGAACAAATACAAGGTTTGATTAAAGAAACTTTCAACGGAAAACGAATTAATATTTTAGCTCCAGTTATTCGTGCGAGAAAAGGTCATTATGCAGAACTTTTTCAGCAAATTAGCAAACAAGGATTTGTAAAAGTTCGTGTAAATGGCGAAATTCAGGATTTGGTTTCCGGTATGAAGCTCGACCGATACAAAACACACGATATTGAAATTGTGGTTGACCGAATGGAAATCAGTAACAATGACGATACGGATAAACGTTTGGCAGAAAGCATCAAAACCGCAATGTATCACGGCGAAAATATTATGATGGTTATCGAACATGGCAGCAATGAAGTTCGCTATTTCAGTCGAACGCTGATGTGTCCAACTACCGGAATTTCCTATCCAAATCCAGAACCGAATAATTTTTCGTTCAATTCGCCCAAAGGTGCATGCGATTGCTGTAATGGTTTGGGAACTATCAACCAAATCAACGAAAAAAAGATTATCCCAAATCCGAAATTATCGATAAAAGCTGGTGGTTTTGCGCCACTTGGCGAATACAAATCATCTTGGATTTTTAAGCAATTGGAAATCATTGGGGAAAAGTTTGGCTTTACATTAAACGATGCTATCGAAACTATTCCTGCCGAAGCGATGGAAATGATTATGAACGGTGGAAACGAAAAATTCTCTGTAAAATCAAAAGCTGCTGGCGTAACGAAGGATTATAAAATTGAATTTGAAGGTATTGCCAATTTCATCAAAAACCAATATGACGAAAGCAATTCAACCTCTTTAAAACGTTGGGCTAAAGAATTCATGGACGAAATTGCCTGTCCAGATTGTCACGGTTCCCGATTGAAAAAAGAAGCTCTGTATTTCAAAATTAATGAAAAAAATATAGCCGATTTATCTACAATGGATATTTCGGAACTGATTGATTGGTTTCAAAATTTGGATGGAAAATTATCTGAAAAACAGCTTACTATTGCAACTGAAATTCTAAAAGAAATCAAATCGAGATTGCAGTTTTTGATGGACGTTGGTTTAAATTATTTGTCTTTACACAGAAGTTCAAAATCGCTTTCGGGTGGTGAAGCACAACGTATTCGATTGGCTACACAAATTGGCTCACAACTAGTTGGTGTACTTTATATTTTGGACGAACCAAGTATAGGATTACATCAACGAGATAACGAAAGATTGATTAATTCATTGGAAAATCTTCGTGATATTGGCAATTCTGTTTTGGTAGTTGAACACGATAAAGACATGATTGAACGAGCGGATTATGTTATTGATATTGGTCCAAAAGCTGGAAAATTTGGTGGAGAAATCATTAGTATTGGCACACCAACAGCATTGCTGAAAGAAAATACCATTACAGCGCAGTTTATGAATGGAAAAATGCAGATTGAAGTTCCAAAAAAACGTCGTGAAGGCAGCGGAAAAACGCTGAAATTAACTGGTGCAACTGGAAATAATTTAAAAAATGTTTCGGTAGAATTTCCTTTAGGAAAATTGATTTGCGTTACTGGAGTTTCGGGAAGTGGAAAATCAACTTTAATTAATGAAACCCTTTACCCTATTTTGAACGAATATTTCTTTAATGCAGTAAAAAAACCAATGCCGTTCAAAAAAATTGAAGGTTTGGAGCACATTGATAAAGTGATAGACATTGACCAAAGTCCAATTGGAAGAACTCCACGAAGCAATCCTGCGACTTATACTGATGTTTTTTCGGAAATTAGAAGTTTGTACACACAAACACCCGAAGCTATGATCCGCGGATATAAAGCTGGTCGATTTAGTTTTAATGTTTCTGGTGGACGATGCGAAACCTGCGAAGGTTCAGGAGTAAGAACCATTGAAATGAGTTTTTTACCTGATGTTTATGTAGAATGTGAAACGTGTCAAGGAAAACGTTTTAATCGGGAAACTCTGGAAATCAGATACAAAGGAAAATCTATTTCGGATGTGTTAAATATGACAGTTGACGAAGCCGTTCCATTTTTTGAAAACATACCTAAGATTTATCGAAAAGTAAAAACCATTCAGGATGTTGGATTGGGTTATATCACTTTGGGACAACAAAGTACAACGCTTTCTGGTGGTGAAGCACAACGTATCAAATTGGCAACTGAATTATCCAAAAAAGATACTGGAAATACATTCTACATTATGGACGAACCAACAACTGGTTTGCATTTTGAAGATATTCGGGTTTTGATGGATGTGATTAACAAATTGGTTGAAAAAGGAAATACAGTTTTGATTATCGAACATAATATGGACGTAATTAAATTGGCAGATTATATTATTGACATTGGTCCAGAAGGCGGAAAAGCTGGTGGCGAATTGGTTGCAAAAGGAACTCCAGAAGAAATCATAAAGAATAAAAAAAGCTATACAGCGCAATTTTTAAAAAAAGAACTAAATTAGCAGGCCGTTTTTAGCCCAGATTGCAATGGAAATCCTTTTTTATTGTTTTTTTGAAAGATGTCTTTCCCGAAACTTCGGGATGCAACCAATGTTACAAAAACAATAAAAAAGATTGCAATGGAAAGCTGGAAATAGCTCCAAAAAAATTAAAAAAAATATAATTATGGCATTTGAACAATACGAAAACGAAGACGACAGAATTCAAGATAAATTAAAGCAGAAGACTTGGAACGAGATTAGAACCAATGATAGTTGGGCGATTTTTAAAGTGATGTCGGAGTTTGTAAATGGCTATGAAACGATGGCACGAATTGGTCCGTGTGTTTCTATTTTCGGTTCGGCGAGAACAAAACCCGATAATAAATATTATTTGTTGGCAGAAAAAATTGCTTATAAAATCAGCAAAGCGGGTTATGGTGTAATCACTGGCGGCGGACCAGGAATTATGGAAGCTGGAAATAAAGGTGCGCATCTTGGCGGTGGAACTTCGGTAGGTTTGAATATCGAATTGCCATTTGAACAACACTTCAATCCCTATATTGACAAAGACAAAAATCTAAATTTTGACTATTTTTTTGTTCGTAAAGTTATGTTTGTAAAATATTCACAAGGATTTGTAGTTATGCCTGGCGGTTTTGGAACCTTGGACGAATTGTTTGAGGCAATTACATTAATTCAAACGAAAAAAATTGGTAAATTTCCAATTATTTTGGTGGGAAAAGAATTTTGGTCGGGATTGATCGACTGGATAAAAACGACAATGATTGAAAAAGAACACAATGCAAGTCCAGACGACATGAACCTTATTAAAATTGTTGATACAGAAGACGAAGTGGTTGAAGAATTGGATCGTTTTTATAAAAAATATAATTTAAGTCCGAATTTCTAATAAATTCAAAAGTCTAAAATTCCAAATTCCAATCAAAATACGTTGGAGTTTGGAATTTAATTTTTAAACCGCTCATTATGTTTTTCAACTCGCTACAGTTTGCCATTTTTCTTCCGATAGTATTTATTTGTTATTGGTTTTTTGCTAATAAATCTCGGAAATATCAAAACTTCATACTCATTCTGGCGAGTTATTATTTCTACTCTTGTTGGGATTGGCGTTTTTTATTTCTTTTAGTTTTTTCAACTTTACTCGATTATTTTTCGGCAATTAAAATAGAAGGAAGTCAAACAAAATCTGGCAAAAAATTTTGGCTTTGGCTTTGTATCTCAATCAATTTAGGGTTTTTAGGCGTTTTTAAATATTATAATTTTTTTGCTGAATCATTTGCCGAATTACTGAACGGATTTGGGTTTCATACCAATCCTGTTCTACTCAATTTAATTCTTCCTGTCGGGATTTCGTTTTACACTTTTCATGGACTTTCTTATATTATTGACATTTATTACGGTAGAATAAAATCAGAAAGAAATTTTGTTGATTATTCCTTGTTTGTAAGCTATTTTCCGCTTTTGGTTGCTGGACCAATTGAACGAGCAACGCACCTTTTACCACAGTTGAAAGTAAAACGGGAATTTAATTTTGAAAAAGCCAAAGAAGGCATTTATCAAATCATTTGGGGATTAGTAAAAAAAATAGTCATTGCCGATAGTTGTGCAATTTATGCCAATGCAATTTTTGACAATCATAATTCAATGAATTCGTTGTCCTTAATTTTAGGTGCTATCTATTTTGCTTTTCAAATTTATGGTGACTTTTCAGGGTATTCCGATATTGCTTTGGGAACATCCAAACTCTTCGGAATTGATTTGTTGAAAAACTTTAATTATCCATACTTTTCTCGAGATATTGCCGAATTTTGGCGACGTTGGCATATTTCGCTTTCATCGTGGTTTCGAGATTATTTATACATTCCGCTTGGTGGAAGCAAAGGTTCTAAACTATTTCAAATTAGAAACACTTTCATCATTTTTCTTGTAAGCGGTTTTTGGCATGGTGCCAACTGGACATTTATTGCTTGGGGTTTGATTAATGCAATTTATTTTTTGCCTCTTTTATTATTAAATCAAAATCGAAAAAACTTAGATAATTTTACTTTAGGATTTAATTTTTCATCTGTTCGAATTTTATTCAGTATCGTTACTACCTTTTGTTTAACTTCGTTAGCTTGGATTTTTTTCCGCTCAAAAACTATCCACGATGCTATTGCGTATATTCAACGAATGTTTACCAATCAAAACTTTTCTCCTCAATATTTTAACATCGAAAGATATAATTATGAAATTTTATTTTTAATCGTACTCTTTACACTAGTTGAATGGAATAATAGATTAAAAATTGAACCTATATCGGGTAAATATAGTAGTTTAAAGCTAGCTTTATGCATATTAACTATATTAGCGTTAGGTGTTTTTACTGATTATAAAAGTTTTATTTACTTTCAATTCTAATGAAAAAATTTATTCTATTTATAGTTCAAATCATAGTGACGACTCTAGTTGTTGCAATTCTTTTAGACTCATTTTATACCTATGTTTTTTTAAATAACAACAATCGAAATAAAATTGAGTTTGTTATTAATAGTAATCCAAAAAAATACGATGTTGTTTTTTTAGGCTCTTCAAGAGCAAATAACCACTTTGATAGTCGGATTTTTTCAAATCAAGGATTAACTGTTTATAACTATGGTATTAGTGGTTCAAGACTAGAAGAGTCTGCTTTATTACTAAAACTAATGATAGAAAAAAAATATATAGTAAAGAATATTATTTTAGAGATTGATTTAAACATTAACTCTGATGGCTTTTCTAATGGAACTAGAGCAATGTTTATGCCTTATTTAAAAGAGTATGAAACAATTCAAAATCACTACCATTCGATTTCAAATTTTAATCAATTATACTATATTCCTTTTTATAGATATATTAACTACGACTCAAAAATAGGTTTTAGAGAATTATTTTTTTCTGCTATAAAGAAAAAAAATAGTGCATTAAATCATGAAGGTTTTTTACCTTTAATAAACGATCAAAGTCCTCTTGTTGCAACAGATTTAAGTGAACGTTCGCCCAAGCGAAACAAAGCTTATGAAGAAATTAAAACCATTTGTAAACAAAATAACATTACACTGATAGCCATGACAACGCCTATATGTGCCGAAACGATAAACCGTGATTATTTTAATCATATTCATAAAATTTATCCCGAAATTTATCGCATGGAAGATACCGTTATTGATGACAAATATTTTTCAACTTGCGGACACATGAACGAAAAAGGTGCTATAGCTTTTACCCAAATTGTTTTCGATAAATTCTTTAAACCAAAAAATAAATCTTGAAAAAAATAAACTACATAATTCTCTTTTTCAGCATGATGTTACAAGCACAACATCATTCAAAAATTGTGGCAGAATACAACCTAAACGAAAAAAGAATCAATGTAGTTCAAGAACTTACTTTTTATAATCAGACCAATGACACGCTAAATTCTATTGTTTTAAACGATTGGATGAATGCGTATGGCGATAAAAATTCAGATATTGGAAAACGATTTGCCGATGAGTTTGAACGTATTTTTCATTTGGCAAAAGAAAAAGATCGCGGACGCACGGAAAACATAACGATTATCAGCGATGACGATTCATTTTTTTCTTGGAAAAGAAATGAAAATTCGGCTGATGTTCTCGAAATTCAATTAAAAAAAACGCTTTTTCCAAGTGAAAAAATAAAACTTCACCTAACCTATTCCGTTAAAATTCCAAATGCACGTTTCACAAAATTTGGTTATTCAGATGATGAAAAAGTTTATCTAAAAAACTGGTTTTTAACGCCTTCGAGATATGAAAACGGAAGTTTTGTTAAAAACAACAATCATAATATTGATGATATTGCCAATGCCGTTTCCGATTATGATTTAGAACTAAAACTTCCTAAAAACACTGAAGCTTTTACCGATTTAAACAAAGTTTCAGAAACCGTTTTTACAGGAAAAAATCGTTTGGATTTCAACTTGTTTTTTGGCAAAAAAAATGAATTTGAGAGTTTCATTAATCAAAAATTAGAAGTCGTTACCGATTTTAGAGACAATCGTGTTGATGATATTCAACGTGCGATTGTTATTGACAAAATCGTCAATTGGGTTGATGAAAACCTTGGGAAATATCCGCATCAAAAACTGATTTTGGCGAAAGCAGATTATGAACGAAGTCCGTTTTATGGATTGAACCAACTTCCTGCATTTATTGCGCCGTTTCCCGACCAATTTTTATATGAAATTAAATTTCTAAAAACCTTTTTGAACAACTATGTTCATTCTACTTTAAATCTAAATCCACGAAACGACAACTGGATTTATGATGGTTTTCAAATTTATTTGATGATGAAATACATCGATGAATTTTATCCAAAAGTTACCATGATGGGAAATGTTGCCAAGCTAAAAATAATGCGTGGTTACAATTTAGTAAGTTTAGATTTCAATGGTCAATACAGCTATTTTTATATGTTGATGGCACGAAAAAATTTAGACCAACCGCTTAATTTCCCGAAAGATAAACTCATTAAATTCAACGAAAAAATCGCTTCAAAATACCGTGCAGGTTTAAGTTTTAAATACCTCAACGAATATTCTCAAAACGGATTAATTGATAAATCAATCGTTCAATTTTATACCACAAACCTTCAAAAACAGCAATCAGTTAATGATTTTGAAACACTTTTAAAACAAAATACTCCTAAAAATATCAATTGGTTTTTTGACAAAATAATCAATTCTCGAGAAACTTTTGACTATAAATTTGATATGGTTTCCAAAACCAAAGACAGCATTAGTTTTAGACTAAAAAATAAAACCGAAACTCATGTTCCTATTCCTGTTTTTGGTACAAAAAAGAAAGAAATTGTGTTTAAAAAATGGATTGATGCTTTGCCAAACGACAGCATTTACACCATTCCGAGAAACAATGCTGATAAAATTGTAATCAATTATAAAAATGAAGTTCCCGAGTTTAATTTGAGAAACAATTGGCGTTCATTAAAAGGTTTCCGAGTAAATAATCGTCCTATAAAATTTATTTTCTTCAAAGATTTAGAAGATCCAAATTATAACCAAATCGTTTACATTCCAACGCTGGAATACAATCTTTATGACGGTTTTTATCCTGGAATACGTTTTCATAACAAAACCATCTTGGACAAACCATTTATTTTTGATGTAAACCCTAGTTATTCTACAAAAACCAATAACTTAACTGGTCGAGGAACAATTTATTTTAATCAATACAACCGCAATAGCAATTGGTATCACATTCGCTATTTATTGAACGGTCATTATCTGCATTATGCACCAGAAGCTGCCTATTTAAAGTTGATGCCAGTAGTTCATTTTAGAATTCGCCCCGATGATTATCGAGATAATAAAATCCAAACTTTAACTATCAAACAAACCATAATTGAAAGAGAAAAATCGGATTTTATTGTTGAAGAAAATACTGAAAATTATTCCGTTTTTTCTACAAAATATTATAATGGGAAAACCGAAATTACCAATCATTATAATTTTTTAACCGATTTTCAATTGTCTAAAAACTTCGGAAAATTGGCAGGCGAAATTCAATATCGAAAACTGTTCAATGACAATCGTCAATTAAACCTTCGTTTTTTTGCTGGAACATTTTTGTACAATAAAACAACTTCCAATTATTTTGACTTCGGTTTAGATCGTCCTTCTGATTATTTATTTGAAAGCGAATATCTTGGTCGTTCTGAAACCACAGGATTTTTTAGCCAACAAGCTATTGGAACCGATGGGTTTTTTAAATCTATTTTTGAAACTCGTCTTGCCAATCAATGGATGATTACAGCCAATGCAAGTTGTAATATTTGGAATTGGATAGAGGTTTATGGCGATATTGGAACGTTTAAAAATAAAAATACATCGGCTAAATTTGTTTATGATAGTGGTATTCGACTAAATCTTGTAACCGATTATTTGGAACTTTATTTTCCTGTTTATTCTACTAACGGTTGGGAAATTGGACAACAAAACTATTCCGAAAGAATACGATTTATCATCACTTTTAATCCAGATACTTTGTTTAGTTTATTTACCAGAAAATGGTTCTAATTTTCAAAAAACTGTCGAACAATTTACATTATTCTTATCAAAACAATTGATTTATTAAATTATAATCAAAATTAAAACAAATAACGCCTATTTAATTATCAATAATTAAATTATATTTTCATCAAAGAATTATAATTATTACTACTTTTTAGCTAAATTTGTTTCTTTTAGAAATAAATTCAGTTATGATCGAACCACAAACCAAAACCGAAATCACTTTTGAAGATTTTAAATCCGAAGTTATAAACGATTACAAAATCGCCCGAATAAGCCGTGAATGTAGTCTTCTTGGTCGAAAAGAAGTATTGACTGGAAAAGCAAAGTTTGGAATTTTTGGCGACGGAAAAGAAGTACCACAATTGGCTTTAGCAAAAGCATTCCAAAACGGTGATTTTCGTTCAGGTTATTATCGTGACCAAACTTTTATGATGGCAATTGGTCAACTATCAATCGAGCAATTTTTTGCTGGATTGTATGGTCATACCGATTTAGATTTTGATCCAATGAGCGCTGGAAGACAAATGGGCGGACATTTTTCAACACATTCTTTAGACGAAAACGGAAACTGGAAAAACCTGATGGCACAAAAAAATTCTAGTGCAGATATTTCGCCAACTGCTGGACAAATGCCAAGATTATTAGGATTAGCACAAGCATCAAAAATATACAGAAACGTTCGCGGATTAGAACATTTTACTAATTTTTCAAAAGAAGGAAATGAAGTCGCTTGGGGAACAATTGGAAATGCTTCAACATCAGAAGGATTGTTTTTTGAAACCATCAATGCGGCTGGAGTTTTACAAGTTCCAATGGTAATGAGCGTTTGGGATGACGAATACGGGATTTCTGTTCATGCTAGATACCAAACTACCAAAGAAAGTATCTCGGAAATTTTAAAAGGTTTTCAACGTGATAACGAAAATGACGGTTTTGAAATTTTAACGGTTAAAGGTTGGGATTATCCAGCGTTGGTTGCTACTTATCAAAAAGCTTCAGCAATTGCTCGTGAAGAACACGTACCAGTTTTAATTCACGTTGACGAATTAACACAACCTCAAGGACATTCAACTTCTGGAAGTCACGAACGATATAAAAACGCAGAACGATTGGCTTGGGAAATCGAGTTTGATTGTTTATCCAAAATGCGCAATTGGCTGATAGAGAACAATTTGACAACAGTCGAAGAATTAGATGAAATAGATGAAACCTCAAGAAAAGAAGTACTTGAAGGCAAAAAAGCAGCTTGGAATGCTTTTGTTTCACCAATGAAAGCGGAACAAAACGAATTGGTTTCTTTGCTAAATTCAATTGCTTCTTCTAGCGAAAACAAAGTTTTTATTGAGAAATATGCTAACGATTTGGGTTCGATTAAAGAACCAATCCGAAAAGATATTATTACAACAGCACGCAAGGTTTTACGACTGATTATTAAAGAAAATAGCAAAGAAACTTTGGCAACGTGGATAAAAAATTACACCGAAAAAATTCAGCCAAAATTCAGTTCACATTTATTTTCGCAATCAGATAAAAATATTTTGGCAACAAAAGCTGTTGAACCAAAGTATGATAATTCATCCGAAGAAGTTGATGCTCGTTTAGTATTGCGTGACAATTTTGATGCTATTTTCAATAAATACCCTGAAACTTTAATTTTTGGTGAAGATGCTGGAAATATTGGTGATGTAAACCAAGGTTTAGAAGGCATGCAAGAAAAATATGGAGAACTTCGTGTTGCCGATGCCGGAATTCGTGAAGCAACCATTCTTGGACAAGGAATTGGAATGGCAATGCGCGGTTTACGACCAATTGCAGAAATTCAATATTTGGATTACCTTTTATACGCCATCCAAATTATGAGCGATGATTTGGCTACGCTACAATATAGAACTCACGGAAGACAAAAAGCGCCGTTAATTATCAGAACTCGCGGTCATCGATTGGAAGGAATTTGGCATTCGGGTTCGCCAATGGGAATGATTATCAACGCTATTCGTGGAATTCATGTTTTGGTACCAAGAAATATGACAAAAGCTGCTGGTTTTTACAATACATTATTAGAAACTGACGAACCAGCATTAGTTGTAGAATGTTTGAACGGCTACAGATTAAAAGAAAAAATGCCAACTAATTTAGGTGAATTTAAAACCCCAATTGGAGTTGTTGAAACCATCAAATCAGGAAGTGATATTACGGTGGTTTCTTATGGCTCAACACTTCGCATTATAGAACAAGCTGCAAAAGAACTACTTGAAGTTGGTATTGATGTGGAAATTATTGATGCGCAATCATTATTACCTTTTGACATTAACCATGATTGTGCTAAAAGCGTTTCCAAAACCAATCGCTTATTAGTAGTTGACGAAGATGTTCCTGGTGGCGCAAGTGCATTTATTTTACAACAAATTGTAGATGAGCAAAATGCCTATCAGTTTTTAGACAGTCAACCGCAAACAATGGCTGCCAAAGCACATCGTCCAGCGTATGGAACTGATGGTGATTATTTCTCAAAACCATCTGCTGAAGATATTTTTGAAAAAGTTTATGCGATTATGCACGAAGCCATGCCAGAAAAATATCCGAGCTTGTATTAGTGATTTATCATAAAAATTTAAAAAAGGGAACTCAAAATCGGGTTCCTTTTTTAATTTTTATTATTGATAATATTTATTTGTATATCTTAGCATAAATTGAAATTTAAATTTGAAATTACTCCATCAAACTACTTTACATCATGAAATTTTATTTTCAACTATGGCTTTTATTAGCTACCACTTTAGTATTATCTCAAAATGTAGATTATTCACCTAAAGAAATTGTAATTTCGTTTAAATCAACAGTAACTCATGAGGACAAGCTTGAATTAATAAAAAATGACGCACAACTAGCTCAACTCAACCATTCGTTAGAATTAGATACTTTGCAATGGGTAGGAAATAAAAAAGAGAAAAGAACACTATTGCTTCGATTTAAAAATGATATTAATGTGATGGAAGCCGTTACTTCATACTTAAATACTGGTTGGTTTACATATGTAGAGCCAAATTTTACAGGTTATGGGCATGGAATGATGCAAACTACTCCCAATGATGCTTTATTTTCTTCAAGACAATGGTCACATCGAAACAATGGCACCTTCACTCTTTCGCCAGCTATTATTGACGCAGATATTGATACCGATTTAGCTTGGGATATTACCCAAGGAAATCCAAATCTAATTGTAGCTATTCTTGACTCTGGTGTAAAACTAGATCATCCAGAATTTACCGGAAGAATGGTTCCTGGATATGACTTTGCCTACAATGATAATAACCCAAGCGATGATCATGGACATGAAACTAATGTAGCTGGAATTGCACTTGCCAAAGGAAACAACTCTATAGGGTATGCCGGAGTAAACTGGAATTCAAAAATAATGCCTTGCAAAATTCTTGATGCCAGTAACTTTGGTTACTATACTTGGTGGGCAGATGCCATCTATTTTGCAGTTGATAATGGAGCAAAAGTTATTAATATGTCTGTTGGCGGAAACAGTCCTTCAACCTTACTTGAAGATGCAATCAATTATGCTTACAACAACAATGTGAGTGTTACTGTATCTACTGGAAATCAAAACGGAGCCATTCAATATCCAGCTCGTTATGCTAATGCCTTTGCTATAGGTTCTACTAACCCTAATGATACTCGAACAAGTCCATTTTTTTGGAGTGCTACAAGCGGAAGTAATTATGGTGAAGCCATAGATTTTGTAGCACCTGGAAACTTTATTTACGGTCTCAGCCATAATTCCAATACCAATTATGAAAGCTATTGGGGTGGTACTTCTCAAGCAGCACCACATGTTGCTGGTGTTATCTCTTTGATGTTATCAGTAAACCCTAATTTATCTGTAGATCAAATAAGACAAATTCTTCAACAAACCTCTGAAGACCAAGTAGGAAATGGAACAGACACTGCCGGATGGGATATGTTTCACGGATACGGAAGAATAAATGCCTATGCTGCCCTATCTCACCAACTACTCTCTAACACTGATTATTTTCAAGAAGCTATCAACTTGAAGTTATATCCAAATCCTGTTGAAAACACTAATATATTAACAATTAAAGGATTAAAGCATAATAACTATTCTATTACTTTGCACTCAATAGATGGTAAACTAATAGAAAACTATGTAGTTTCTCCATTAAACGAAGCTATTGAAATCTCTACAACGACTTTGTCATCAGGATCTTATATTCTTAAAATAGTGAATAAAAACACTCAAAAAATGTACTCTAAAAAATGGATAAAACTATAACCTTTTAAACTTCTAAAAAAACTATTTTTTTGAAAATCTCTTTTTACATTAAATTTACCCGTAGTGCATTAT
>NZ_JACTAC010000229.1 GCF_014486675.1 Flavobacterium macrobrachii | reverse complement strand
AGTTTTGTAGCAACAGATCCTACAATGAGTATAACAGTGACCAATGGAGTGAGCCTCAATTTAGCAATGGAAATCCTAACAGGTTCATGCAGTGGAGCAAGTTTTGTTTGTGATAACAGTTCGAGTAGTACCACTAATGAGTTCTATTTGAACAATAATTTTACAGTAGGTCAAACCTATTACGTGAGAGTTTTTCAAACCGAAGCATCGCTAGTAACCTCATTTTT
>NZ_JACTAC010000228.1 GCF_014486675.1 Flavobacterium macrobrachii | reverse complement strand
GTTGATGCGTTAAACGATACCAATGCAATCACGAATTTAAATTATGAAAACGCCATAATTTATGTTCAAACGTTAGGAATTCGTATTACAAATGATGCTACGGGTTGTTATGTTGTATCTACGATGGACATTCGAGTAGAACCATTGCCAGAACCAATACCACCAACCACACCATACACGATATGTGATGACAACCAAGACGGTTTTGCGGACTTCATTTTATCGACC
>NZ_JACTAC010000227.1 GCF_014486675.1 Flavobacterium macrobrachii | reverse complement strand
GTATAAGTATTTGCAGCATTATATCCTGTGATTTGAAAACTTCCTGTGGCTGTTGTACATGTTGGTTGTATTATCGAACCAACTGTTGGCGCACTTGGCGCACTTGGTTGAGCATTTACTACAATGTTAGCCGATGATGGTGAAGTACAACCAGATACATTGGTAACTGTAAAAGTATAAGTATTCGCATTAGCAGTTACTAATCCTGTTGCTGAAATACTTACAACTCCTGG
>NZ_JACTAC010000226.1 GCF_014486675.1 Flavobacterium macrobrachii | reverse complement strand
GTTTTTTGCCACGGATTTCACAGATTAGACGGATTTTAACTGATTTTAGGTATTTCGACTTTGCTTGGTCTTGGCTCAGTGTAAATTAATCAGTAGAAGAATTTTGTTGTTTTGTTTTTGCCACAAATTGCACAAATTTTCACAAATGGTTTTGGCACTTCGACTGTACTTCGCACTTCTCCCGAAACCTCGGGATGCGCTCAGTGTGACATGCTCAGTATAAACTAATCAGTG
>NZ_JACTAC010000225.1 GCF_014486675.1 Flavobacterium macrobrachii | reverse complement strand
CAAGAAACACTCTACGTAAGAGTAGAGAACAACCTTACTGGTTGTTATGATATTGTAACGTTAGAGCTAATCGTTGATCCGCTACCAAATTCTACACAGCCGAGCTATGCACAATACAGTTTGTGTGACTATGACCAAAGCAAAATAGGTTATGAAATATTTGATTTAAGCAGCAAAGAAGCCGATATCTTGTTAGGTCAAACCGGAATGAGCGTAACGTTTTACCCAAGTAGA
>NZ_JACTAC010000224.1 GCF_014486675.1 Flavobacterium macrobrachii | reverse complement strand
CGTTTAGCTAAAGTTCCATTTGCAGTTGTAGCTTATCCAAACCCATATTCAAGTGCATTCCAGTTAGATGTAAACACATCAGAAACTGCTGGAATTGACATTACAGTATATGATATGGTAGGACGATTAGTAGAACAACGTTCAGTATCAGTTAACGAGATAGAAACAGTAGCAATTGGTGAGCGTTATCCATCAGGTGTTTACAATGTAGTTGTAACACAAGGTGAGCAAACTAAA
>NZ_JACTAC010000223.1 GCF_014486675.1 Flavobacterium macrobrachii | reverse complement strand
ATTCCAAACTTTGGACAATACAAACCCGAGCGAGAAGGATTTACGTTTCATAAAGAAGAAAACTATTATCAATGCACTAAACCCAAAGGCAACCAAGCCAAACTCCTTTTTAAAGGCGAAAAAACCGATAGTAAAGGCTATACTAAACGAACCTATCGAAGCAGCGAAAGCGATTGCAAAAACTGTCCACTGCGAGAACAATGCTGTGGCAAAAGCACCAAGTTCAAAAAAATAGACGACAGCAT
>NZ_JACTAC010000222.1 GCF_014486675.1 Flavobacterium macrobrachii | reverse complement strand
ATTAAAGGTATAAGTGTTTGCAGCATTGAATCCTGTGATTTGAAAACTTCCTGTGGCTGTCGTACATGTTGGCTGTGTTACCGAACCAACTGTTGGCGCACTTGGCGTACTTGGTTGAGTATTTACTACAATGTTAGCTGATGATGGTGAGGTACAACCAGATGCATTGGTAACTGTAAAAGTATAAGTGTTCGCATTGGCCGTTACCAATCCTGTTGCTGAAATACTTACAACTCCTGGGTTAAAG
>NZ_JACTAC010000221.1 GCF_014486675.1 Flavobacterium macrobrachii | reverse complement strand
ACGAGCAGAAAATCCAGTTACGGGTTGTTTTAGTGTGATGCCAATAACGTTAGAAGTTAATCCAAGTCCAGTTGCACCAATTGATTTGGATGATATCGAAGTATGTGATACCAATGCCAATAACCAGAATGGTCAAATGACAGTGGATTTAACCATAAGAACAGCAGCAGTCTTGTCCCAACAACCGCTACCAGCGAGTAGTTATACCGTAACATATTATACCAGTCAACTACAGGCAGAGCAAGGC
>NZ_JACTAC010000220.1 GCF_014486675.1 Flavobacterium macrobrachii | reverse complement strand
AAACCAGGCAAAGCACGTCAGTTAAACTATTTTGGACAAATCGCTGTAGACGATGCCCATCATGTCATTACAGGCGCATGTTCAGATTTTGCAGACAAACGCGACAGTCAGTGTTTAGAACAAATTGTAGAACTTACCGAAGAAAACCTAAACGAAAACAACATTGAACTCCAAGAACTCCTAGCTGATGGTGGTTATAGCAGCGGCGAAGCCTTAGCCTATTTACACCAAAAAAATATCAATGCCTAC
>NZ_JACTAC010000021.1 GCF_014486675.1 Flavobacterium macrobrachii | reverse complement strand
GTTAATTATATAAATTAAATGAATAGTATTTTCCTCATCTTTTACTCGATAACGCAAGTAATCTTTGGTTGCTTCAGCAGTTATAAAATCAGAAGTAATAAACCAATGATTTAGATTTTCAAGTGTGGCGTTTTGGAGGTCTAAAGCGATGATTTTATAGTTGGTATTCATATTTGTAAGAATTTTCAAGAGTGGAACCAATTTAAATATATAACGAAAAAAAATGTTAAAAAAAACATTAATTTAAATTTAACATTTCACAAAAAAGCCCAGACATTTAATCCAGGCTTACTTTTACTTATTTCTATACCTCATCAAAATAGCGTTTTTGATTTCGTTGATTAAGTGGATGTTTTTTGCGTGGTGTGCTTCTTGTTCTTGCAGCAGCTTGAGTGCTTGGATGTTTTTGTGGTGCAGCTCGTGTTCACGCATTAATCGGGTTGCTTTTGGATTGAACTCTTTTTTGAATTCATAGAGAGATAAGAACGGAATAACCGAACCGCGAAGAAAAGGCATCCAGAATTTAGATTTCCATAGGCTCATGGCAATCCAAAAAATGTCCTCTTTTTGAGCTTCGGTTTGAAATACAAGTACAAAGCTGTTTGTAAAAGGTTCATTGCTTGGTTTTCCGCTATTCAGTCCTTTTGATAATACGAAAAAGTGCGGTTTGGCATAGTGCGCCCCAGGTTGGTGGGTTTTAATAAAAATTGTGTCCATAGTACAAGGATTTAACAGGTTAACTTCCTTCGTCTTTCCTTCGTAATTGCCCGAAATGTGATTGGAAACCGAGATGCCCCACACACATTTTTGCAAAAGAAAAAAGGAAAAAAAAGAAAGCCCTCTTGCCTTGTGGAGGGTTTCAAAAAAGCAAGTTTTTTTTGAATTTTTTTTTCTTGTTTGATCGTTTCGTTTTGAAGGAATTACTCGAAAAAAAAATTCAAATAACCGGGACGGCTTGAACTTGCTTTTTTGAATACCCGGAACAAACCTTTGGCTTCTTTTTTATCCTTTTTTTTGTAAAAATGTTTACCCCAAATGTTCTTGTGAACTGGGGTTTTAGGGGTGTTCAATCAGGATTCGTGAACAAGGGTGTGGTTTTCTTTTTTTTGCTAGACGACCTCGACTTCGCTCGGTTTGACAATGTTTCTTTGTGAAGATGAGAAAAAAGAAAAACACACTCTTGTGATAGTTTGATTTTTGAGGATGCTTTGAAAGTGTTCAGTGGTCAGTTTTTAGTGGTCAGTGGAGTGCGTGAACTGGAAATGGGAAGCATCTTCAAAAAACAATGAAAATTACGTTAGCGGTAGCGTTCCTATTCTTTTTCGGGTGGGTGCGGCTGGGAGCGGATATTTTACATAATAACTGTTATGACTGCCGTTGGCGTAGCATTCGGAGATGGAAGGCATTATAACACTTATTATGTAATAATAGCTTGGGAGTGGTTTTTGTGTGTTTTTAGCGTTTGTTTTTGGATTGGGTGTAAGTGGATAAAAAAAGGCGGACTGTGCGCGAGGGGTTGGGAAAACAGGGAGCCTTTTTTTATTGACTTACTTTGGGTAAAACAAGTGCTAAAAACACACAAAATACCACTAGTGCGGTAGGGAGCGTTGGACTGGGTGGGCGCAAATAACTTAGCGAAGCGTTCCTATTTAAAACAAAGAAAACAAGAAAGCCATTTGCTTACTTTTTAGACCCGATGGGAGTGATACCGTGTTTAACGGACAGCGGGAATATGGAAACCAAGAATGCCCGATCCCGACGCTTCGGGATTTCGCTTCATAAAATTCTATATGATAGTTTTAGCATAGAAGATTTTGTGGAGTATTATCTATTTTGGTTACCATTAATTAACTTCGTATAGGATGGTAAATTATTTGCGAGTGTTTAGGGAATTCCTTTAATGAAAAAAAAGATTTTTATTTTTTGTTGATTTTTTTTTTTTTAAAATAATTGTCAGGAATTCAAAATGTTTTCGTCTAAATTAGATAAAAATGTAATTATGCGACATTTCTTCCTTATTCTTTTCCTTTTTTCTACTGTAATTTATGGTCAGAAAACTATTCCTGAAGTATTAAAAAAATACAATTCAGAGCGTGTTTCGTATATAAATGTTAAACAAGCTTCGATTAAGTCACCTGTAGTCTTTTTAGATGCAAGAGAATTGATTGAATATAATACGAGCCATATTAAGGGAGCTATACATGTAGGTTATAACAAGTTCAATCAAAAATTAGTTTTAGAAGAAATAAAAGATAAGAATACAACAATTATAGTTTATTGTTCTATTGGTGTAAGAAGTGAAAAAATTGGAGAAAAATTATTGAAGTTAGGCTATTCTAATGTTTTTAATCTTTATGGAGGCATTTTTGAATGGAAAAATAATGGTTATAAAGTATTTAATCATTCAGAGCAAGAGACAGAATATGTACATACGTATAGTAAAGAATGGAGTAAATATCTAAAAAAAGGAATTCAAACTTATTAATATATAGCATCATGGAAAAAACGTACTACGATCCATCAGATTTGAAAAAATTTGGAAAAATATCAGAATGGAATGAGGAATTAGGTTCAAAATTCTTCGAATACTATGGGAAAGTTTTTGAAGAAGGAAGTTTAAAAGCAAGAGAAAAATCATTAATTGCATTGGCAGTTGCTCATACCGTTCAATGTCCTTATTGCATTGATGCTTACACAGGAGATGGTTTGAAAAGAGGAATTACTAAAGAGGAAATGATGGAAGCTTTACATGTAGCGGCAGCCATTAGAGGAGGTGCTTCTTTAGTGCATGGTGTCCAAATGATGAACAAGTATGACAAATTATCAATGTAATTTAATTAGAGTGAATGTTAGCAAAATCATTACAAGCAAAAAAAAGTGAGCTTTCAAAAACGGAAAAACAATTAGAAATTTTATCTAATGGTTTTTTTAAAGACGGATCTTTACCCACTTTTGCCAATAAACTTAAAGGAATTGACCAATTTCCTTTACGCCCAAATAAAATTGAGATTTTACAAATTAATGTAGGTTACATGTGTAATCAAGTTTGTGCACATTGTCATGTAGATGCTGGTCCAGATAGGAAAGAAATTATGACTATCGAAACCATGGAGCACATTTTGGATGTATTAAAAACAACTTCTGTCAATACATTAGATTTAACTGGAGGTGCTCCTGAAATGAATCCTAATCTTCGTTGGTTTGTTGAAGAAGCTTCTAAATTAGGCGTAAAAGATTTTATAGTACGTTCTAATCTAACCATTATTTTAGCGAATAAAAAATATCATGACTTACCTGAGTTTTTTGCTAAACATAATATTCATGTTATTTCATCTTTACCCTTTTATAAGAGGGAAAAAACAGATAAGCAAAGAGGTGATGGTGTTTTTGATAAATCAATCAAAGCATTACAAATGCTTAATGATGTTGGTTATGGAAAAGAAGGAAGTCCACTTAAATTAGATTTAGTATATAATCCTTCTGGAGCATTTCTTCCAACAGATCAAATGGCACTTGAAAAAGATTTCAAGAAAGCTTTAAAAGAAGATTTTGATATCGATTTTAATAATCTATTTGCCATTACGAATATTCCAATTAGTAGATTTTTAGATTACTTAATAGCATCAGATAATTATGAAGATTATATGAATGCTTTAGTAGAAGCATTTAATCCAAAAGCCGTTGGTAATGTGATGTGTACCAATACCATTTCTGTTAGTTGGGATGGTTATTTATATGACTGTGATTTCAACCAAATGTTAGGCTTAAAAGTAGCCTCAAAAGAGCAGCATATTTCGGAATATAATGAGGCATCATTAAGTGATCGTGACATTGTAATTTCTCAACATTGTTATGGGTGCACCGCAGGATCAGGAAGTAGTTGTCAAGGTACGGTAGCATAATCATGGAAAAGAAATTAGTTTTAGTTTTTACTAGAAATCCTGAATTAGGAAAAGTAAAAACCAGATTAGCAGCAACTATTGGCGAAAAAAATGCTCTTGAAGTTTATGTGTATTTATTAACACACACTAAAAATTGCATCTCACAAGTCAATGCCACTAAACGTGTATTATATTCTGAAGCCATTACTTTACATGATATTTGGGATAATACCACATTTGAGAAAGACATTCAGCAAGGAACCGATTTAGGAATGCGAATGCAGCATGCTTTTGAAAAAGGATTTGAAGATGGCTTCAATAAAATTGTTATTGTAGGTTCTGATTTGCCAACGCTTGATTCAAAAGATATTGAAGATGCTTTTTTGTTATTAGATACAAATGAAGTAGTTATTGGTCCAGCTGAAGATGGTGGTTATTATCTTTTGGGTTTAAAGTCAATTCCGAATGGTATATTCGAAAATAAAAATTGGGGCACTAACAGTGTTTTAGCAGATACCTTAACTAATTTATCGCATATTCAAACAGCATTTATAAAAATGAAGAATGATATTGACACTATCGAAGACATTAAAAACATTCCTGAATTTCAAAAATATTTATAGAAATGAATGCAAAAACAATAGACATCACTACAAGTTTTCTTAAAGAAAAAGGGTTTCTCCATCCAGAAATTGGTATTGTATTAGGCACTGGGCTTGGACAATTAGTGAATCATTTAACTATCGAATGTGAAATAAATTATGCTGATATTCCAAATTTTCCAGTTTCGACAGTTGAATTTCATTCTGGTAAATTGATTTTTGGAACATTTGAAAATAAAAAAATAGTTGTAATGCAAGGACGATTTCATTTATATGAAGGGTATTCTTTGCAAGAAATTACATTTTCCATTCGAGTTTTAAGAGCATTGGGCATTCAAAAATTACTAATTTCAAACGCCGCTGGAGCCATAAATTTAGACTTCAAAAAAGGAGATTTAATGCTTATTGAAGACCATATCAATTTACAAGGAGGTTCACCATTGGCATTTGCAAATGTTTCCGAGTTTGGCGAACGCTTTACCGATATGAGCGAACCTTATAATTTGAATTTACGTCATTCGATTGTTGAAATTGCTAAAAATCAGAATATTACTTTACACAAAGGAGTTTATGCTGCCGTTGTTGGTCCACAATTAGAAACCAAGGCTGAATATCGCTACTTAAAAATTATTGGAGCTGATGCAGTAGGCATGAGTACAGTTCCAGAAGTAATAGTGGCAAATCATTTGCAATTACCAGTTTTAGCTGTTTCTGTATTAACTGATGAGTGTAATCCTGATGATTTAAAACCAGTAAACATTCCTGACATTATAGCCATTGCTGGAGAAGCAGAACCTAAAATGATTACACTATTTAAAGCATTAATTAAAAATATTTAAAACAATACCACTATGAGTTATTTAGACGCTACAAACGATTTATATAAAAATGCTGCATTAACACCCGATGTTGGTTTATGCTGTACCACAACACCTATTTGGAAATTTCCGGGATTAGAAATTCCAAAAATTATGCAGGAAATGAATTATGGTTGTGGTAGCACTATTTCGGCACAAGATTTAATTAATAATCCGAAGATTTTATATGTGGGTGTTGGCGGAGGTATGGAATTGCTACAATTCTCTTATTTTTCGAGACAGAAAGCAGGAGTTATAGGTGTCGATGTGGTGGATGAAATGTTAGAAGCCTCTCGAAAGAATTTTTTAATTGCCGAACAAGAAAATGAATGGTTTAAAAGTGAATTTGTTGAGTTGAGAAAAGGAGATGCATTGAATTTACCTATTGAAAATGAAAGTATTGATGTTGCTGCACAAAACTGTCTTTTTAATATTTTTAAGGCTGAGGACTTAAAAAAAGCATTAGAAGAAATGTATCGTGTTTTAAAACCTCACGGACGTTTGGTTATGAGTGACCCAACATGTGAACAAGAAATGAATGAAACTTTACGAAATGATGACCATTTACGAGCTTTATGTTTAAGTGGTAGTATTCCCATTGCTGATTATATTAAAGCGTTAACAGATGTTGGTTTTGGTACTATTGAAATAAGAGGCAGACGCCCCTATAGAATATTAGATACAGAGAACTATCCCACTGAAGCGTTAATTTATATTGAAAGTATAGAAGTTTGTGCCATAAAAGATCCAATGCCAGCAGATGGTCCATGTGTTTTTACAGGTAA
This sequence comes from Flavobacterium macrobrachii, assembly GCF_014486675.1. GTDB lineage: Bacteria > Bacteroidota > Bacteroidia > Flavobacteriales > Flavobacteriaceae > Flavobacterium > Flavobacterium macrobrachii. Next base: position 38,910 of record NZ_JACTAC010000021.1, on the reverse strand, counting down.
AGCTGCCATTTATTATGGAAAGGAAGATTATTTTGATGATAAGAATGGTCATATTTTAATGAAAAATCAGCCATTAGCCATTTGTGATAAAACGGCTGCTGCTATAGCTTCATTGAATAGAAAAGATATTTTTATCAGCGAAAGTACCTATCATTACAACGGAGGAGGTTGTTGTTAAAACTTAATCAATTTTTAAATGATTAATCTAATTTTAATTTTAGCGGTTCTTTTTCTAGCTTTTAATAATGGTGCAAATGACAATTTCAAAGGTGTGGCAACATTGTATAGCAGTAAAACAGTATCATATAAAAAAGCACTTTTTTGGGCTACAACAACAACGATTTCGGGTTCTATTTGTTCAATTTTTTTAGCTAAAAGTTTATTGAAAAATTTTTCCGGAAAAGGATTGGTACCCGATGTATTGTTATTAAACCCTATTTTTCCCATTTCAATTGCTATTGGTGCGGCTTTAACAATTTTTATAGCAACGAAGAGTGGAATGCCAGTTTCAACTACTCATGCATTGGTGGGAAGTTTATTTGGAGTTGGTTTTATGGCTGTAGGCAATGAGTTTAATTTTAAAAAACTTACTGACGCTTTTATTGTTCCGTTACTAACAAGTCCTTTGTTAGCTTCATTATGCGCTGTAGTTTTATATTATTTATTTTCTACAACACGAAAAAAACTTGGAATAAAAAAGGAAAGTTGTTTATGTTTAATTGAAGACAGTTACGCTAAAATTAACTGTAATAGTTTTGTCTCAGATGTAAAAATTGAAAGTTCATTAACGATTTCAAGTTGCACTTCGGTATCAGAAACCTATTCAAATCGAATTTTAGGTGTTTCAAGTCAGAAAATTGTCAATTTTTTTCATTTTATAAGCGCTGGAGCAGTTGGATTTGCAAGAGGGTTAAATGATACTCCAAAAATTGCTGGAATATTACTAATCATAACTTCGGTTAATTCAAATTGGTCCCTTTTTGCGATAGCATTAGTAATGGCGATTGGTGGAATTTTAAACGCAAAAAAAGTTGCAAATACAATGAGTAATAAAATATCTGCAATGAATTTTGGACAAGGTTTTACAGCAAATTTAATTACAAGTTTATTAGTTTCTACAGCAAGTTTTAATGGACTTCCAGTTTCAACAACACATGTTTCTGTTGGGTCAATTTTTGGAATTGGATTAGTTAATCAATCGGCCGATTATAAAACTATTTTAAAGATAGTGACTTCTTGGGTTTTAACTTTGCCAATTGCTGCTATTATAAGTGGTTTTATTTTTTATACTTTCAAATTATAACAAAAATGAATCAGTATATAGAACTTATTACCAATTCATACAGTGGTTATTTTAACTACTTAAAATCCGAAATTTTATTTTGGAAATGGGATAATTATTTCTATGGTTTATTATTTATTTCCTTAGGTGTTTGGTTGTTAGAAATTGTATTTCCATGGAGAAAAAATCAACCGATATTTCGTAAAGATTTTTGGTTGGATTTGTTTTATATGTTTTTCAATTTTTTCTTATTGAATTTACTTTTACTGATTGCATTATCCAACGTTACAGAAGCATTATTTAATGATTTTTTAAGTCTTTTTGATCTTCAATTGACTTCAATTCAATTGTTTTCTTTATCAGAATTGCCAAAACCATTTGGATTGCTTTTGTTTTTTGTATTGAGTGATTTTGTACAATGGAATATACATCGCTTGCTGCATCGCATTCCTTTTTTATGGAACATTCACAAAACGCACCATTCTCCTAAGCAAATGGGTTTTGCCACTCAGTTTCGTTATAATTGGATGGAAGCAGTAGTGTACAAATCCATACAATATATTCCATTAATATTAATTGGTGGTTTTGCTCTTGAAGATGTGTTTGTTGTGCATTTTATTGCCATTACTATTGGTCATTTGAATCATGCTAATATTGGTTGGGATTACGGTGTTTTAAAATATATTTTCAATAATCCTAAAATGCACATTTGGCATCATAGCAAAATATTACCTTCTAAGTATGGGGCAAATTTTGGTATTTCTTTGAGTGTTTGGGATTATATATTTAAAACCCATCATATACCGAGCGATGGAAGAGATATAGAATTAGGTTTTTCAGATGAAGATGAATTTCCTCAAGACTTTTTGCAACAAGAACTTTATCCTTTTAAAAAATAGTTTGTCAGGAATTCGTAAAAGTTTCGACTATTCTTAAAATTAAATAAAATAAAAATGAGAAAAATAATTTTTATAATAGCCTTATTGCCTTTTTTATCGTGTGCAAATTCAAACGAAAATAGCATTCCAGAATGGGCTTATGCAGTAGAAAATCAAAATTCAATTAAAGTAATAGATCATCAAAAGTGGCATGTGCTATTGCAAAAATATGTTACAGATAAAGGGAATGTAGATTACAAAGGATTTAAGAAAGATGCAAAAGCATTACAAGTTTATTTGGATGAATTAGCCGCAAATGTACCTCAAAAATCATGGTCTCGAAATGCGATTTTAGCTTATTGGATAAATGCCTATAATGCCTATACAGTAAAACTTATTTTAGATAATTATCCTTTAAAAAGTATAAAAGATATTAAAGATCCTTGGGGTAAAAAGTTTTTCACTTTAGGAACAAAAAAATATAGTTTAGAAGAAATTGAGCATGAAATATTGAGAAAAATGAACGAACCAAGAATTCATTTTGCGATAAACTGTGCTTCTTTCTCTTGTCCAAATTTATCAAATCAAGCTTATACAGAAGCTAAATTAGAAAGTCAATTAGAGGCTGGAGCAAAAGCATTTATAAATGATAAAACTAAAAACACAATTACTGCTAATAATATTGAAATATCAAAAATATTTGATTGGTTTTCGGGAGATTTTAAAACAAAAGGAACTGTTATCGATTATTTGAATCAATACAGTGCTGTTAAGATTAATAAGAATGCTAAGGTTAAATATAAAGAGTATAACTGGAGTTTAAATGATTAAAGTTTCTATAATAATTCCAATTCTCAATGAAGTCGATGCCATACATCGGCTTTTGTTGCATATAGAAAAAACGATTTCAAAGACCTATTCATATGAAGTTATTGTAGTAGATGGTGGTAGTTCAGATGGTTCTCAAAATCTCGTTCAAGGTATCAAAAATGTCATTTTGGTTCAGACAGAAAAGGGAAGAGCAAAACAAATGAATGCTGGAGCAAAAATTGCTAAAGGTTCTATTTTGTATTTTTTGCATTGTGATAGTTTTCCACCTACAGATTTTGATTTAGAAATAATAAAACAAGTTGATAAAGGTAATTTAGCAGGTTGCTTTCGTATGAAATTTGATTACAATCATCCTGTACTTTTAGTTTCTCAGTGGTTTACAAGATTTAATCATATTTCATGTCGAGGTGGGGATCAATCTTTATTTGTAGCTAAGCATTTATTTGATAAAATTAATGGTTTTAATGAAAGCTATATTATTTATGAAGACAATGAAATTATCAAGCGACTCTATCAAGAAAAACAATTTGTAGTTATTCCAAAATATCTCATTACTTCAGCTAGAAGGTATCGAATTAATGGTGCTTGGAAGTTACAATATCACTTTACAGTAATTCATTTAAAGCAAAAGCTAGGGCATTCTAATGAAAGCATGTTAAATTATTATAAAAAAAAAATTAGTTAAATGGAATACAAAGGTTCATTAAATGAGTATTTTCATATTGCAACCATCAAAAAAGAGGATGCAGTTTGGTTAAATCAATATAAAGGAGATTACTTGCGTATTTTTTGGAATGATCAAAGAGACACAACATTAATTATTGATGGCGTAGAATATCCCTTGTTACTTAATCAAATTTTGTTTTTAACTGACATGCATGATATTGTCATTTCAAAAATGGATGAAATTAACCTAATCCGTTTTAACAGAGAATTTTACAGTTCTGAGTTTTTTGATAAAGAAATTGGTTGCAATGGTGTGCTATTCTTTGCCAATGAAAAGATTCCAGTTATTGATTTGGATGAATTACAATTACCTAAATTCAAATTACTTTGGATGGTATTCCTAAGCGAGTTTGAATCGCGAGACAATTTACACGGTCAAATGTTGTTGATGCTCTTGAAACGTTTTTTAATTCTTTCTACCCGAATCTATAAAAAACAAAACAAATCATTAAGACTTCATGTTAACAAATTAGATACAATTAGAGAATTTAATTTATTGGTTGAAATGCATTATAAAAAAATGCACACCGTTTTTGAATATGCTAATTTAATGAATAAACCAGCAAAGTCGTTGACTAATCTTTTTACTTTGCACTCAGAAAAAACACCACTAAAAGTGATACAAGATAGAATTCATATAGAAGCTAAAAGACAATTGTTATTTACCCAAAAAATTGTGAAAGAAATCGCTTTTGAATTGGGATTTGAAGATGTTACTTCCTTTAGTCGATTTTTCAAAAATAAAGAAGGGCAATCTCCAACAGAATTTAGAGACAAAAACAGAACAATTGACAATTAATCAGGAAAAATTGTATAATTATAATTATTTGATTTTTATAACTTTGTATAAATAAAATGTTATGAAAAAGAAAATTTTACTTTATGTCTTTGGCTTACTTTGTTTTGCTTCAGCAAAGGCACAATGCACTGCTAACGGAACAGGTTTTGGAAACAATACTAGTATTCCAAGTTATAATGTTTCAGGAATGGTTTCAGTAGTACTAAATGAAAACAATACTGTTACAGTAAATTTAGGCAGCAATTTTTCTACTGCGTCTGGTCCTGATGTTCGGATTTTTTTAGTTGATAGAGGAACACTTACAAATGCCCAGCTGAGAATAACCAATAATTTTTTATCGCGCCCTAGAATTGAAATGGGATTAGTTACTGGAAATGGTGTGGCTAGTTTTACACAAACAATTCCCAACGGATTCAATATCTCTAATTTCAATACAATTTATTTTTATTGCCAACAGTTTAATGCTTTTTGGGACTTTGGAAGTTTTATGCCATTTACGGCTTCTAATTGTACCACTCTATCTACTGCATCCTTTTCTGCCCACAATATCAAATTGTATCCCAATCCATCTAAAGGTATTATTTCGATAGACATTGATGAATCTACCGAAATAAAGTTATTTCAAATATATTCATCATTAGGTCAAAAAGTTGTTGAAATAAATGAAACTTTTAAATCTAAAACAAGTTTAGATTTAACGCATTTAGATAGCGGTATTTATTTTCTTTATTTTACCGATTACAATAATAATACTTCTATAAAAAAAATTAGTCTGGATAATTAATGATTTTAATTTGTTTAGTATATTTAATTTAAGCTTTGAATGCGGTGTGTTCTCTCACCGCATTTTTCAATTATAAAACATTTTTATTTTACAACTTGTGCTTAAGCTGAAAAATCAATATAAATTTGAAAAAATTCCATCTTGGATTTTATAATAATAATTGGAATAAAAGATACAAATCAGTAATATTTAAAAATATTGTCCTATACCAAATACAATTCCGCTTGAAGAATTTCTTGTTATTCCATATCCATAATCAATTCTAAATGTGGCATTAAAAATGGTTTTATGTATAAATCGCAACCCAATTCCAGAATAAATTCTAAAATTTTCTGAATCTATAAAATCATTGAAATTTCCGCCAGGTTGGCGCCAACTACCGGAATCTATAAAGGCATTACCTTGTAAAACAAACCAATTTTTTTCATAAATCGTTGTTCGGTACTCCGTGTTAAAAACCAGCACTCCGGTTCCGCGATCAATAATATTACCCACACCGCGAATGTTTAAATTATTGTCTAAAGAAAACGGAGCGAACGGACTTTCATCATTGGAAGATAATCCTAATCGCAATCTACTGGCCCAATTCCCTGTTTTTCCTATTCGTTTGAAATAGGAAAAGTCATTCCAAGCGATAATAAATTCATTTTGAAAGGCATTGGAACTAAAAACATATTGACCAAAAAAGTTGCTACGAAATCCGTTGACCAAATAAAAATCATATTTCAAGTTATCAAAAGTATAGTTCGACTTCAACATAATTTTATCAACTTCAAAAAATTGCGGCACATTCTCAGCAGTTGAACCGGAACGGTATTGATACTTTTCTGAAAAAACAGTAGCCCCGAATTTAACAGAATTCCTGAAATTCAATCGATAAACACCTAATATCTCAACTCCTGTATTGCTATATTCATATCGGGCTGGCAATGCATTGATAAAAATGGGTTCAATGCTGGCTAATTTTTGATAACTACTTTCAATCCCAAAATTTGCAGAAAACAAAAAAGGAGCAGAAAAGAATAATCCGAATGAAGAAATACCATTCGATTGATAATAGCCTCCTAAAGTATTATTTCTTCCTAAAAAATTATAATCAAATACTCCGATTCGATAAGCGGCTTCTGCTTCATCTGTTGTCCATAGTTGAAGATTAGGTAAGATGCTCCAATTTTCTATTACCGTATAAGTAACATTAAACGTTTCATCTGCTGACTTTGTAACCGTATAAGTTACGTTGGAAACACCATTCAAGCGAGTTAATGCCGCAACATCATTGTCTAATTTTAAAGAATCCAATTGTTCGTTCACTTTCGTTTCAATAAATTCAGTCATGAAATTAACGTTCATTTTTTTTACACCATTCCAAGATATAAGTCCTACCCTATCTTTTTGAGCAAAGAGTGAACTACACGAAAGAAAAAGAATAAAAAGGCTGTTTTTCATGTTTTTTTCACAAATATCTACAGAAATCTTTAAACGTTTAACGCTTTTAGTAAAATTGTCAAATAATAAGGAAAAATAGTAAATAACTAATTGAACGAAAAAATCAAAATTTGTTTAACAAAAAATAAATCTTAACACTTAAAAAAAAATGCTATGAAAAAGTTTTTTTACCCGCTTGTCTTATTGACAGCTTTTACAATTTCATGTAGTTCTGATGACGATGCTACTTCAACTTCCACCTTACGTTTAAATCTAAATGGTTTAGAAAACCTTGGGGCTAATTTTGTTTATGAAGGTTGGATTGTAGTAAATGGAACACCAATTACCACAGGAACATTTACAGTTAATGATGCAGGAATGCTATCCAAAACAGAGTTTGACGTTGATAGGAATCAATTAAGAAATGCAACAGATTTTGTACTTAGTATTGAGCCAACTAACGACCCTGATCCAGCTCCATCAAACACAAAATACCTTGCAGGTTCATTTAATGGAGTAACAGCTACTGTAACTTCAGGAATTATTGGCGATTTTAGTGTATCAACAGGGAAGTATGTACTAGGTACACCTACCAATGGTAATGCAAATCCAAACGCTGGAGTTTGGTTTATGAATGGGAACGGACCAAGTGTAGGTTTGAGTTTGCCAACATTAGATGCAGGCTGGAAATATGAAGGTTGGGTGGTAAGCAATGGTGTTGTACTAAGTACAGGTACATTCTCAAATCCGAATGGCCCTGACATGTCTGCCATTTATTCTGGAATGATGCCTTCTCCACCATTTCCAGGTGAAGACTTCTTATTAAATGCACCTGCTGGATTAACATTTCCTGCTAATTTGAGTGGCGCAACTTTGGTAATTTCGGTTGAGCCTTTTCCAGATAATTCGCCAATGCCGTTTACATTAAAGCCATTGTCTCATAATGTTGCAAATCCAGCAATAACAGGTACAACCATAAGTATGGAAAGAAGTTTAATGTCTTTTCCAACAGGAACGGTTTCTAGATAACATTAGTTTTCTCTAAATATAGCCTAATTTTTTTTAATGGAGGTTTAACATTAGCCTCCATTTTAAAAATAAGGTTAAAATCATTAGAGCGTTGACAAAATCATTTATTTGAGAAATAAACTTTTTAACACAAATCCAATATTTTCCCAAAAAACAAAAGATTAAATATAATGAAAAAGATACTATTTTTAATGGTAGTTCTCTTACATAGCACTACATCAATTGCTCAAGAAACTTCTTTTTTTTCAACTACAGACAGTTTTTTAAATAAACATGTTCATGGTAAAAAAGTAAATTATGAGGCTGTTAAAAAAGATAACAAAACTTTAAAAGATTTAATGCTACAAATTGCATCTTTTAAACTTTCCAATGATTCAAAAGTCAATAAAGCATTTTTTATTAATGCTTATAATATCGTAATGATTAATGCCATTGTAGAAAAATATCCTATAAATTCACCGATGGACATAGCCGGTGTTTTTGATAAAACAAAATATACTGTTGCAGGAACCAAATTAACGCTAAATGATATTGAAAATAAAATGATTCGGGAAAAATACAAAGATGCTAGAATTCATTTTGTATTGGTGTGTGGAGCAAATGGTTGTCCACCGATAACAAACTTTGCTTACACTGCTGAAAATTTAGAACACCAATTGGAACAACAAACCAAATTGGCTATCAATAATCCGGATTTTATCAAAGTCAATGTAAAAAGCAAAAAAGTGGAAATATCCCAAATATTTGAATGGTACAAAGAAGATTTCATCTCCACTAAAAGTTCGTATATCGATTTTTTAAATAAATACAAATCAGAGCCAATTCCTGCCAATTTTAAAGTAACTTTTTACAACTATGATTGGAGCTTAAATAAACATTAATGTAGAACAAACATGATGCATATGAAATCACTAAAATTATCAATACTAGTTAGTATTTTATTGGTTCAATTCTCATTTTCACAAGAAATTGAAGAAACAGAACAATCCAATATTCAAACCTATACTCCTTCAAAACTTTTAGAAAAAGGAAAATGGGACATCAAATGGTTTAATAATTTATACACACAAACCAAAGAAGATAGAAATGGCGAAACATTTGAAGTACCGAGATCTACTTTTTTTACAACATCTGTTGAAGTCTTCACTGGAGCCAGTAACAACAAGAAATTTAATGTTGGTTTAATTGTGGAGTATCGTTCAAATTCTTTCGCGGACAAAAGTGCGGGTAGTGTCTTCTCTTTTCAAAATGAAACAGGTGAAGCAAGAAGTGGGTTAGGTCATATTGCTCCGTCAGTTAAAATAGCTCCTTTTAATTCGCTTCCTAGATTTTCTATTCAAAGTTCATTTTTCATTCCGGTTTTTGACAAAGAGAGTGATGAAAACGGTTTCCTGGCACAAAAAAGTTTTATTTGGCAAAACCGCTTTTTTTATGATTACACTTTTCCGGGCAATAAATTTCAATTATTCTCTGAAATTGGAACCCGTTTATTTTTGGGCAACAAAGACGAAGGTTTTGCAAACAATAGCATTGAATTGGCTCCTGGTGTTTTCCTGAGTTATTTCCCAACATCAAAATTCACAGTTTTGGGTTTTATTCAACATGCTCAATTGGTAGACTTAGGGAATGAGTTTGAACAAAATTATTCTGCATTAGGAGCCGGTTCAAAATACCAACTCACTAAAACATTAAATGTAGAAGTTTTATATAGTAAATTTGTGAGAGGCAGTGATAGTGGACTGGGTCAATCATTTAATTTAGGGCTACGAGCCATTTTCTAAATAAAACTAAATTCCTCTTTTAAGTTTAAATAAGATCAAAATGGAGCATGTTGTAATAATAGGCAATGGTATATCGGGAGTTACTCTAGCAAGGCATATTAGAAAGCAATCAGAAAAAAAGATTACAATTATTTCATCAGAATCAGATTACTTTTTTTCAAGAACAGCTTTGATGTATGTTTTCATGGGACACATGAAGTTTGAACATACACAACCTTATGAAAATTGGTTTTGGAAAAAAAATCGTATTGATCTAAAAAAAGCTTTTGTAGAAAATGTAGATACGGATAGTAAACTTGTCATTTTTTCTTCAGGAGAAGTTTTAAAATATGATAAACTAGTTATCGCAACGGGATCAAAACCCAGTAAATTTGGTTGGCCAGGTCAAGATTTGAAAGGCGTAATGGGTATGTATCACAAACAAGATTTAGAAAACCTAGAGAAATATGCTCCCAACAATCAAATTTGTAAAAGAGCGGTAATCGTTGGCGGTGGATTGATTGGTATTGAATTAGCGGAAATGTTACATTCCAGAAATATTCCTGTGACATTTTTAGTTCGTGAAGATAGTTTTTGGAATGGTGTTTTGCCACAAGGTGAAAGTGCAATGATTAATCGTCATATCAAAAACCATCACATTGATTTGCGTTTGTCAACCAATTTAAAATCCATAAATGCAGATGAAAACGGTTTTGTAAAATCGGTTACAATTGAGAATACTGGTGAAGAGATTGCTTGTAATGTAGTAGGTTTAACAGCGGGTGTATCTCCTAATGTTGATTTCTTAAAATCTTCTAAAATTGAATTGGGACGTGGCGTGAAAGTAAATCGTTTTTTAGAAACCAATATAAAAGATGTTTATGCTATTGGTGACTGTGCCGAACAACATGAAGCCATAGGAAAAAGACGTCCAATTGAAGCTGTTTGGTACACAGGAAGGATGATGGGTGAAACTTTAGCACAAACTATTTGCGGAAATCCTATGCAATATAATCCCGGACATTGGTTTAATTCTGCTAAATTTTTTGCTATTGAATACCAAACGTATGGTTGGGTTTTTAGTGAAAAAATGAAATCCCAATTTGAAGAGCATTTTCATTGGAAACACAAAGATGATACCAAATGTATCACGGTTGCCTATCATAAAGAAACAAAGAAGTTTTTAGGTATCAACACTTTTGGAATTCGTATGCGTCATGAAACGTTTGATAAATGGCTAACAGAGCAACGAGAAATAGATTATGTAATACAGCATTTATCAGAAGCTAATTTTGATCCCGAATTTTATAAACATTATGAAAGAGAAATTTTAGAAGCATATAATCACCAACTTCAAATCGTATAAAATGAGTACTAAAGTCAATCATAGTATGTCGTTGGCAAAACCAGATGCTACCGACATTTCAACGAAACAAAAAGTAGCATTAGCTATCGGAATTATAGGTCTATTTATCATGATGTTGGCATTTTTGAATTTTGATTTTCCTAATAGAGCAGTTTCTTTAGGTTTATCATTAGCTGCCATCAGTATCGGAACAGTTATTTATGCAAGAGATGCTTATTTGAATAAGTTAGAAGGTATAAAAAATGATGGCGTTTGGTTTAAGTCCATTTCTTCTCGAGGTCTTTGGGGTTGGATTGTTGGCATTATTCTAACTACATTTTATATTGTACTTTATTTCCTTCCAACGTATTTAGGATTAGGTGAAAATGGCAATCCAAATTCGGGTCTCATCAGTTTGTTTGATCCGTTAAGCCAATTATTGAGTGGAAGGAATGCCAGTCAATGGTTTGTATATGGAACACTTTATACTGTTGCTATTTTTATATTTGGCTACAAGTTTATGTTAAAATACAAACATAATCGTTACCAACAAGTTCGAACACTTTCTGTCATGTTTTTTCAGTTAGGTTTTGCCTTTTTGATTCCAGAATTTATGTATGTAATGAATAGTGATTTGCCTTACTATGATCTAAAATCCATTTGGCCACTCAATTACTATATTTTTGACGAGTGGTCTGTAAATGGATTTTTATCTAACGGCACAATTGGTTTAGGACTTATTTTGTTTGGAATACTTTCTATTTTTGTCATTTCTCCCATTTTAACTTATAAATATGGCAAACGCTGGTATTGTTCATGGGTTTGTGGTTGTGGCGGATTGGCCGAGACTGCTGGTGATTCTTTTCGTCAACTCTCATCAAAGAAATTATCGGCTTGGAAATTAGAACGATGGTTGGTTCATATCGTTTTGGTTTTCTCTGTGGTGATGACTGTGGCCATGGTTTATACCTATTTAGGTTATGATAGCAATAATTTTTGGTTAACCCGTGACGTATTCATCATGGCTGTCATTGCATTTTTAAGTGTTGTTTTTGGTATTGTGCTCTATTTTAAAGGAAAAGAACTTGGTAAAGATGCAAAAATAGGTGCTATTGGATTTTTTGTAGTAATCCTACTCTTGTTGGTACTTCATTTTACAGGAACTACCCAAGAAGTGTTTTTTATTCAAGGAAGTACGCTGCGTTCCGCTTATGGTTTGTACATAGGCTCTATTTTTTCGGGTGTTATTGGAACCGGTTTCTATCCTATTTTAGGTAGTCGTTCTTGGTGTCGCTTTGGTTGTCCGATGGCAGCAATTTTGGGATTTCAACAAAGATTGTTTTCAAAATTTAGAATTACTACCAATGGCGGACAATGTATTTCTTGTGGAAATTGCTCAACGTATTGTGAAATGGGAATTGATGTAAGAGCTTATGCCCAAAAAGGCGAAAATATCGTACGTTCATCCTGTGTAGGATGCGGAATTTGTTCTGCTGTTTGTCCACGTGGCGTTTTAAAATTAGAAAATGCATCCGAAAAAGGAAGAATCAATTCAAATGACATTTTACTGGGAAATGATGTGAATTTACTTGATTTGATTAATCAAAAATAAAGTCAGTTTTGGCAAGGATAGATTCAAAACAATTGAAATGAAACAAATACAACTGCTTATTTTAGTGATTTTACTGACTTCTTTTACCGAAAAAGAATATGTCAAATTGTATTTTGAAAACGGCAAAATGAAGGCAGAAGGCTGGATATTGAATGATGAAAAAACAGATTATTGGTTTTACTATTATGAAAACGGAAACAAAAAAGAAGAAGGTCATTATTTGGATAATAAAAAAACGAAATGGTGGGTATATTATGATAAAAAGGGAACCATTGTAAAAAAATGTGAACACAAAAACAATAAATTGAACGGATTAACGATAGTGTACTCCAAAGGAAAAATTTCAAAAGCAGAAAAATACACCAATGGAAAAAAAGTAAAAACGTGGACCGATTTAAATGAATTTAAAAAAGATAATATAGACTTTTAGTGAATAGAATTAAAGTAATCATACCGGCTTTCAATGAAGAAAATGCAATTGCTAAAGTAATTGCAGAAATTCCTGATTGTGTCGATGAAATCATTGTAATTAGCAACAATTCAACTGATAAAACGGAAGAGGTTGCCAAAAACGCTGGTGCTACAGTACTTTCAGAACATCGAAAAGGATATGGTTACGCCTGTTTAAAAGGCCTGGAATACATCGAACAGCTGGAGATAAAACCCGAAATAGTTGTTTTTTTAGATGGCGATTATTCCGATTATCCAGAAGAATTATCGCATTTAATTGAACCCATAATTAACCATAAGATTGATTTCGTAATTGGAGCCAGAGTAAAACAGTTACGTGAAAAAGGAGCTATGACACCTCAACAAATTTTTGGTAATTGGCTGGCTTGTTTTTTAATGAAACTATTTTTCAATGCTAAATTTACAGATTTAGGTCCATTTAGAGCCATAAAATACCATAAATTGAGGCAACTAAAAATGGAGGACAAAACCTATGGTTGGACTGTGGAAATGCAATTAAAAGTAATGAAACAAAAAATGAGTTATGTAGAAGTTCCTGTTCGTTATAAAAACAGAATTGGAACTTCAAAAGTATCGGGTACAGTCAAAGGAACCATCATGGCAGGAATAAAAATAATAGGTTGGATTTTCAAATACGCATTCAAATAAGATGATCAGCACACTTTCTTATATAATTTTAATTATTTACAGCATTGCCATTTTATTAATGTTCTTGTATGGTTTGGCACAGCTTAACTTGCTTTTTAATTACTTGAAAAGTAAAAAAACAAGGAAAAAACATGAGCAATTCGATTTTACAAATCCAAACGAAATACCGCATATCACCATTCAACTGCCTATTTATAATGAAAAATATGTGGTGGAAAGGTTGCTAATTCAAGTTTCAAAATTACAATATCCATCTGATAAACTGGAAATACAAGTTTTAGATGATAGTACTGATGACAGTGTTATACAAACATCAAAGTTGGTTCATCAAATTGCACAAACCGGCATTGCTATCAAACATATCACCCGCACCAATAGGATTGGTTTTAAAGCCGGTGCATTGAAAGAAGGCTTAGCAATAGCCAAAGGTGAATTCATCGCCATTTTTGATGCCGACTTTTTACCGGAAAAAGATTGGCTCCTGAAAACGGTTCCTTATTTTAAAAACGATAAAATTGGCGTAGTTCAAACGAGATGGGGTCATCTTAACAAAAAATATTCAATCCTAACAAAAATTCAAGCTTTTGCGTTGGATGCACATTTTACGTTGGAACAAGTAGGTAGAAATTCTAAACTGCATTTTATAAACTTTAATGGAACAGCCGGTATATGGAGAAAAAAATGCATCCTCGATGCCGGTAATTGGGAAAGCGATACCTTAACCGAAGATTTGGATTTAAGCTATCGGGCACAATTAAAGAAATGGGAATTCATTTTTCTGGAAGATGTGGTTACACCGGCTGAATTGCCAGCCATTTTAAGTGCTGCTCGCTCCCAACAATTTCGATGGAATAAAGGTGGAGCCGAGAATTTTGTTAAAATGAAACGCCGTGTAATGGGTGCTACCACCCTTCCATTAAAAACAAAACTACACGGATTATTGCACTTGCTCAACAGCTCCATGTTTTTGTGCATTTTTACCATGGCCGTATTGAGTATTCCGGTTTTGTTTATTAAAAATCAGTACAGTCATATCAGTTTATATTTTGATATCATGGTCTTTTTTGTAGTCACTTCAATCATATTCTTTATCTGTTACTGGAATACTTATAAAGTTATTGAAGGCAAAGGTTTTGTGAATTTTTCAAAATATACGGGCCTATTTTTTACGTTTTACAGTATTGCGATGGGATTTTCTTTTCAAAACTCAATTGCTGTACTGGAAGGATTATTAGGCAAGAAAAGTGAATTCATCAGAACGCCAAAACTCAACATAGAAGCCTTCAAAGAAAAGTGGAAAGAAAACAGTTATATTTCAAAAAAAATATCAAAATACACCATTTTTGAAGGTTTACTAATGCTCTACTTTTTATTTGGTTTAGTTGCAGGATATCATTTAAATGATTTTGCATTGTACCCGTTTCACTTAATGCTCTTTTTCGGATTTAGTTATGTGTTTTTTAATTCGTTTAAAAGTACCTAACCTTGAATTATATATCCAAATATGTGTATTCTTTTGCAAGTATTGCTTCAATAATAGCTTACTTAGCCATCGCTTATTTCTTCCCTAGAGAAAATTTTATTGCCTTATTTGGATGCTATAGTGTAGCCTTTTTTAGTTTTATTGCACTCTGTAAAAATGAATCGATTACCGAAAAACAGCTTTTTTATTTAGGGATTTTTTTTAGAGCGCTTTTTCTATTTGGGATACCCTTTTGGTCACAAGATTTTTATCGTTTTATATGGGATGGTAATTTAGTGAGTCAAGGATTTAATCCGTATTTGAATACACCTAATCAAATCATCAACAGCATTTCTATACCTAATGCTCAAGAATTGTACAACAAAATGGGAGCATTAAGTGCCGCTCATTATTCCAATTATCCGCCAATTAATCAGCTTCTTTTTGGAATTTCAAGTTATTTAAGTCCTAATTCAATTTTTTGTAATGCTTTAATTCTAAAACTAATTATTTTAGTATCCGACATTGGAATATACCATTTTGGTAGAAAAATTTTGCTTCATCTTCATCAAAATCCGAAGAAAATATTTCTTTACTTTTTGAATCCATTAGTGATTATCGAGCTTACAGCAAACCTTCATTTTGAAGGCGTAATGCTTTTCCTTTTTACGTTAGGAATGTATTATTTCTTCAAAGAAAAAATTGTAGTTGCCGCACTATTCATTGCTCTTTCCATAGCCACAAAATTACTTACCTTATTACTGCTCCCTTTTTTGTTTCACCAACTTGGTCTTAAAAAAAGTAGCTACTTTTACAGTGTTGTATTGAGTATTGTATTATTAACTTTTCTGCCTTTTTATTCTTCAGTATTAGTTTCAAATTATTCAAAAACTATTGGACTTTGGTTTACCAATTTTGAGTTTAACGCCAGTATTTACTATATTATTCGTGAAATAGGCTTTTATGTTAAAGGCTACAACATCATTCAAACCATCGGAAAGTTTATACCCTTTGTTACTTTACTAGTCTTTTTATACTTTGCTGTATTCAAAAAAAACAAACCTGCTAAACACCTTTTTTCAAACGCTCTTTTTGCGCTATCCATCTACTTTTTTATATCAACCACTGTGCATCCTTGGTACATTATTAACGTTGTTTTTCTATCACTATTTACAAGATTTAAATTTCCTGTTTTTTGGTCGTATTTAATCATTTTAAGTTATTTTGCCTATTCAAATACACCATTTAAAGAAAATTATATTTTACTTTTGATTGAATATGGGCTTGTTTTTACTATTCTTTTTTACGAATTAATCCCACCTAGAAAAATTATCAGCAATGGATGATCACCTGAAAATAGTGGAAAAATGGGTTCATTTATATGGTGATATACTCTATAATTGGGCTTTCCATAAAACAAATTCCAAAGAAATTGCGGAAGATTTGGTTCAAGAAACATTTATCATAGCTTTAAAAAAAATCAATCAATTTGAGAATAGAAGTTCGCCCAAAACCTGGCTAATTGCTATTTTAAATAATAAAATTATTGACCATCATCGAGCCAATTATTCCACAAAATTCACTTCCATTGAAAAAAACGGAATCACTTTAACCAATACAATGTTTGACAATGAAAATTTTTGGTTGAATGAACTGGATGAAAAAATTTGGAATGAAAATGATAAGAGTAGCGTTGAGCGAGTAGAAAGTAAATTAAAAGAATGTATATCCAATTTACCTGAAAAATGGAATTTAGCTATCAGTTATAAATATTTTTCCAATCAAAAAACAGAAGTTATTTGTCAGGAATTAGGAATCACTACGTCTAATTATTGGCAGATTATTCACAGAGCCAAGTTACTATTAAAAAAATGCGTAGAGTCAAAATGATAAATCTTAGAAAAATTTTACCTTATTTGTTATATTCTTGCAAAAGAGTATCTGCCATTATCAGTATTAATCCATCGGAACGCACTAAAAAAGAACAGTTTATATTGGAATATCATAAATTGATTTGCAAAGCGTGCCATAACTATCAGTACCAAAACGACATTATTGAAAATTCACTTTCAACTTCAAATGAAGAAACAACTGTTTTATCTGAAGAGAAAAAAGCAGCAATTATTTCTACTTTAAAAAGCAATTTCAAATAGTAGTGAAAAAGATGTAAACTACTGAAAACTTAAAAACAGTCTCACTCAACCGCTCACAAAATGAAATCATTGGATACCTATTTCCCAAAAATGAATCCAATATTTCTTGGCTTTTTCATCAGTCTTTTAGGTTCCTTACCCTTGGGTTATATTAATGTGGTTGGACTACAAATCTTACTTCAACAGGGAATCATTAGTCATGTATTATTTGTGTTCGGTATTGTTGTTATTCAATTTTTTATGTTAAAATCAGTGAGCATCGGTGCCAAATGGTTGGTGAAACAAAAAAACTTAATGTTGTTTATTGACGTTTTTACCGTTTTGTTTTTTGCTTTACTGAGCTATTATTTCTTTACAAATTACAATGTAACGTCATCTTCACTTTCGCAATTTCCGTTATCCAGTTATCCTTTTTTGCTGGGTTTGTTTCTTAATGTCTTGAATTTTATTCAATGGCCGTATTGGGCAGGCATCTTTATCTATTTATTCAGAACAAAAAAATTAAATCCGAACAAGCACAACAACTCTATTTTTATAGTCGGTGTTTTAGTAGGTACTTTTACAGGAATGTTAGTATTTGCTCACACTTCACACTTTTTTATTCAACAAAGTGATTTCAAAATTAATGCTTATTTCAATAGTATTTTTGCAGTGTTGTTCTTAGGTTTAACACTAATGCAATGTTTTAAATTAGTGGTTAATTACAAAAAAAGAATCAACGCAAAAAGAGATTCTCTGTTATAGAAAATCTCTTTTTAATACGCTGTTTTTTTGTAAACAAACTGTAATTACTTCTTCACACTAATAGCATAATGCGGCGTAGGATTTAAAGGACACGAGTAAACATATTCCCCCTCTTTTAACTCAACAACTCCTGTAAGTTGAGTATCACCTTTTTTAATTAATGCAGTAGTAAAAGAGTTTTCTAAAGCCGTTTTCATTACATCCATATTTTTGTCTGAAGCCTTTTGAATTACAAAACCTACTTCTTTGTTGACATCTATGTTGGTTACTTTAAACTGATATTTACCCGGTTTTAATTGTAAGCCTTTAACATTGAATTCACCCGTTGTTTGAGATAAATCAATCACGGTTACTTTCTGCTCTTTTGATTGAGCAAAAGAAATGTTGGAAGAAAATAGTGTAGCAACGGCTACTAATACGAAAGTTAAAAATTGTTTTTTCATTTTGATTTAATTTTAAATGTTATTAATTTATGAATAGTTAAAGATTAAGAAAGCTCCGGTGCAAGTGGAAAGTCAATTTCAAAACCGGCAAGATTGTGGATATAGTTACTAATTACTTTATCTCCAATAACAATAACAACATCAATCAAATTTGCTTCGCTATAACCAGCTGCAAAGAAATTATCTTTTACCTCTTGATTTACTTTGGCTTTATTTTCTACCACTGCTTTTACAAATTTTACTAAGGCATCTAATTTTGAATCAAATGAGGCACTTCCTTTTCTAAGTTCAATTACTTGCTCATCTGTAAAGCCATTCATTTTACCAATTAGAGTGTGTGCCGACTGACAATACAAGCATCCATTGATTTGACTTGTAATCAAATTGATAACTTCTCTTTCTTTAGCTTTTAAAGTGCTCTTTCTGTTTTGAAAAGTTAAATAGTCGCCTAATGCTGTTTCGTTTTTAGCATAATAAGCATACAGATTTGGTACAAAACCTAAAGCATTTTTAAGATTGTCAAAAATGGCTTGATTGTTTTCCGATACATCTCCTCGGGTGGGAACTGAAAATTTTGTCATTGTTTATAATTTTATGATTATTAATTTAACAATGCAAAGATGTGGCAATAAAAAAGGGTAATGTTAGGTAACTTTGCCCGATAAGTAGGTAATTTTTCCCTTTTGCTATTTTTCTCTGAAATCAGATGGAGAAACGCCTTCGTAGTTTTTAAAAAAGCGACTAAAAGTTTGAATTTCTTCAAAACCTATTTCAAACGCAATTTCTTTAATACTTTTGTCTGTATACTTTAAAAGTCTTCTTGCCTCTAGCATTTTTCTCTCTTGAATATATTGTAATGGTGATTTTTTAGAAAGCTTTGAAAAAAGATTAGAAAGTGTTTTAGGTGATTTATTAAGTAAGTCAGCGTATTCTGCTACGGTATGCTTTGTTTTAAAGTGGTTTTCAACTAAAAAATTATATTCCCTAACAATATCAATCTGATTGTTATCAATTTTGTTATATGGTTCTTGGTTTTTGTAAATTCTTGTACTTAAGATGACAAACCTTTTTAGCATTGACTGTAACATTTCGAGTTGTAAATTATCTGTAGATTCCATCTCAATTTCAATCATTCTCCAAATAATATGAAACTTTTCAACTTCTATATCTGGGATTGTAATAATAGGCAGTTGTGAAGCTCCGAAGAATAAAATCCCTTTACAGCCTACCTCACTATCATGATCAATGATACAGTAAAACGACCTATTGAAACGTAGCATTTTAGCGTTACAAACTTTTGAAATATCAATTTTATGTAATTCTGTTAGGCAGACTAGCTGGTTTTTTTCAAATGAATAATCTATACCATCTATCGTAATCATATTGTTATTCATTTGGAACCAAAGAAAAGTCAAGGCATTCTCGGATGACTCCTTTTGCAAATAGCAAGCGTTGCTGTTAATTTCCTTTACAATTAAATGTTCGTTATTTTGTCCTTTAAAAAACATAATTTAAATGGAATTTAATAATGATTGTAATTTTTAGTTGCTAATATTCAAAAATGAATAAATTATAATGGTTAGTAAGTATGCTTTCCAGCATTCCAACCTTTGGACTCTAAATAAATCAAACCGCTTTCGTTTGCTCCTTCCTCTATTGGTGTACCCATGCTATCGTTCCAGCGGTTCAAAAATCCGAATAAAGCGACAACTCCTAAAATTTCAACAATTTCATCATCTGTCCAATATAAACGCATTTTAGTAGCAATTTCATCATCTACTTGATTTGGAATTGCTGAGCTTTTTAAAGCGAATTCCAAAGCAACTCTCTCAGCTTCTGAAAAAGCAGGGTGAGTTTGAAACTCCCAAATATTTTCTAACTTTTCTTGAGCGGCATCATATCGCTCTGCAGCTCTTATTGTGTGAGCTTGACAATAACGGCAACCTGCTTGATGACTAGAAATGAATCCAATAAACCTTTTTAAATCACTGGTAACATTACCTTTATTATCCATAACCGCTTTGTTCAAATTAATAAAAGCATATGCAATTTCAGGTCTACGAAACATTGTTTTTATACTATTAGGGCAAAATCCTAATGTTTCATTATAAAAGGTAATTAATTTTTGAAGCTCTGCATCATTAGGATTTTCAAGAGGACTTACAAGTGGATTAAGCATTTTATTTGTTTTTTGAATGTTATCATTCACAAACTAAAGCAAACTATTTGTCAGAATAAAATTAAAAGGAATAATTGATAAAGATTTGTGTAGAATTGTATTTAATTTAATTAATAAGAAAAGATTCAACAAGACGAGCTAATTTATTTTTTTAAATGTACTGAAAAGTTTTTTTAAAAAAATAATACATCATTATTTATAAGATTAAGAGAATAATATTTACACTATTTAAAATTAGACAAACTATTGAATGATACAAGTATTCTTTTTTCAATTATTAAAAAAACAGAAAACAATATTTTTAAACTCCTTGATTATTTTGGGGTGATTTTGGAGAAACATCAGATATTTATTTTGTTTTAAAGGGCGTTTTTGAATTAAATGTAAGTGGTTATAAAATTTTTAACTCAAAATATAATTGAGAAACTCATTTAAAAGATTTTAAGTTTTGTCAAAAATATTTTGTCAGGATTTACTAATTGTTTCGTCTAAACTATAAATTGTTAATTAAAAAGAAATAAAATGCCGACAAACATTAAAATTAAAAATTTGCCTACGGGATATCAAACTATCATTAGTAATGGAAGACATAGTATTTTAGGAGATGAGCCTATTACAAGTAAAGGAACCGATTTAGGTTTTTCACCAATCGACTTAATTTTATCTAGTATTGCTATGTGTAAAGTAGCAACTGTTCGTTTCATTGCTCGAAGAAATAATTGGGAAATAGGTAACGTGGATGCGGAATTAGACCAAGTGGTAAAAAGAGGCGAAAACGGAAAGCTTTTAACCACCATTAAAGTTGCTATTTCCATTGAAGGTAATATAACAGAAGAACAGAAAACCGAATTGTTAAATCAAGCTGATGCTTGTTATGTTCATAGAATGATTGAAGGGGATTGGAATATAGAAAAAGCCACCATTTTAAATCAAGTTGAACTTGTATAAATTAAAAATAAAGACCTATGAAATCACCATTAACAGAATGTTTGCAAAAGCAAACACCTATATTAAAAAAGGTGATACCATATGTTACCGCTAAAAATAAAATTTAAACATATGAAAACATTAATTTTTACTGGAATAATTGCCATCGTAGTTTTTGGAATTTATAGTTTCAAAAAACCAAAAGCTGAAGTGACTTTAGGCAATAAAGGAATTGAATTTTTTGATGGAAATTTTCATCAAGCTTTATTAAAATCGCAAGAGCTTAATAAACCTATTTTTCTTGATGTGCATGCTACTTGGTGTGGGCCTTGTAAACAACTTAAAAAAACAACTTTCAAAGATGAAGCGGTTGGAAACTATTTCAATGCTAACTTTATTAATATTGCTATAGATGGAGAAACGCAAGAAGGTCAAGAGTTAATAAGAAAATATAATATTCGTTCCTATCCCTCTTTACTTATTTTAGATAGTAAAGGAGAAGTAAAAACCAGAACCACAGGGTTTCAAAAACCATATATTTTAATAAATTTTGGAAAAAGAATTGTTCCATAATCAAATAGACCTTTTTGCCTCAAATTAGTTGCTGTTTGTTCTAAAAGCGTTAGTTAATTAACTAATGCTTTTAGTTTTTAATCATTTTATACAATTATTGAACATGGAAAAAAAATCATTTTTAACATTCAAAAAACTTTTACTCTTTTTTGGTTTATTATTTTTATCATTCTCACATGCACAAAATGATGTTAATGAAGTTGCTTTAGACCATGAAAAAAAGATTGAAATAGGAGCAGAGCTTCAATTGTATCCTGCGGGAGTAATGCCTATGATTACCTCTAATGTTTTTCTAAATGATAAATGGGCTTTACGTTTTAGAATTGGAGGTAACTTTGCAGACCGTCAAGATTTTAGTGAGTATAATGATAATGAAGTTGCTTCTGGTTTTGGTGCAACAATTGGAGTAGTTCGTTATTTTCCTTATGGTAAAGGAAACTTTATAATTGGCGCTTCAGTTGATACCTGGAGTATGTGGACAGACTGGAAAGATGGCTTAAATACGTCCAATACAACAGAAGGTCAAACGTATAATTTAGTCATTCAACCTTGGATAAATGGTGGCTATTTATTTGATTTAAGTGAAAAATGGAATGCAGGAGGTTCGTTAGGATTTGGTAGGGAAATAAATGTAATTACACGCGGAGAAAACGTTGGTGAAGGATGGATGGGAATCGTAATATTATCTGTAAATTATAAAATTAAATAATCTTTAATAGTAGAAATTATGAGAAAAGAAGTATTGGGATTGCTGTCAATTGTATTATTGTATAGCTGTCAAGAAGTAAAAAAAGAAGTTCAAAATGAACCCGTAGAAACCGAGCCTGTAACAGAAGAAATTTCGGTTGATTACAACACTTTAGGTATGGAAACCAACGCCATTCCAAAAGGATTACAAATTGGAGATGTTGCACCTGTTGTTAGCATGACTACAAGTGATAACAAAACGGTAACGCTAAAAGATTTCTATGAAAAGCAACCTATAGTAGTCATTTTTTATCGTGGGTATTGGTGTCCAATATGCAATCAATATTTATCTGAATTTGCAGAAAAAGCAAAAAGTATTGAAGATGCGGGAGCAAAAATCATTGCGATATCGTCTGAGAGTTATGAAAATTCAACGAAAACCATTGCAAATAATAAAATAGATTTTACTGTTATATCGGATTTAGATGGAAGTATTATGAAAGCTTTTGATGTCAAATTTGAAGTTACAAAAGAATATCAAGATATGATTCAAGAGAAATTAAATGCTTCTATAAGTGAAACCAATGCAAATAAGGAAGGCGTTTTGCCAGTACCAGCTACTTTCATAATAGATAAAAGCGGAAAAATTGTTTACAAGCAATTTGATCCTAATTATAAAAACAGAGCTACTATTGAAGATATTTTAGCTCATTTACCAAAATAAATTTAGTTTGTTTTAAAGTTTGGTTTTTTTAAAGCATCACATTTTGTGATGCTTTTTTTGTCAGGATTAGAATTAACTAGCGTCTATACACTAAATCTTATCAGACAGAATGAAGAAATTAATTACCATTTGTTTATTATTAGCCACAGTACAAAATTTTGCTCAAGAAACTACAGGTATTCTTAAAGGGAAAATTAAAGATCAACAGAATACTCCAATAGCATTTGCTCATATTGAAGTTGTACAAGAAAATACAGGAAATACATTCCATACCACAAGTCAAGAAAACGGATTTTTCTTATTCAATCAACTTCCACCCGATACAAATTATAGAATCAAAATATCTTACATAGGTTTTCAGGATTTTATGCAGCATGATTTAACTATTTTATTAGGTCAATCTGTTAGCTTAGATGTGCAATTAATTGAAAAAACGGAAACCTTGAATGAAATTGTTGTAACTGGTACCGTTGTTCAAAAAAAAGGGAATGAACAGAAGTTAAAAATGGAATTGCTCAATAATTTGCCTTCTCTAAACCGAAGTATTCAAGATGCCACTCGTTTATTACCAGATGCTAATTTGAATTCCTTTGGTGGCGCTAATTATCGTTTTAATAATTTAAGTATTGATGGAAGTGCCACTAATGATGTATTGGGTTTTCAAGAGCCTTCAAGCGGTGCAGCTGGTTCTGTTGCATCGGGAACACCTGGAGGTCTTGCGGGAACTCAACCTATAGGTTTTGGAGCTATAAGTGCTTTGTCTATTAAAACCGCTCCATTTGATGTTACTCTTGGAAATTTTACTGGGGCAAGTATTAATGCCGTAACTAAATACGGAAAAAATAAAACAGAAGGAAATGCTTATAATTTCACAAAAAACAGATGGATAACTGGACAATATGCAGATGGAGTAAAACAACCTGAATCTACTTTTTTTGACAACCAAATTGGAGCTTCTATTGGTGGACCTGTGCTTAAAGACAAATTGTTTTATTTTTTTAATGCGGAATTCTCCTATAGAAAAGAGCCTGTTTTGAATGCTCCAGGTTCAACCAACTCTAATATATCATTAACTACTGTAAATTCTATTCGAGATAAATTAATTTCTCAATATAATTATGATCCAGGGGCTTTTCAAAATGTTGATTTAGAACGTAAAAGCACTAAATTATTTTTACGCTTTGATTACTCCATTTCAAACAAGCACAAACTAACCTTACGAAATAATTTTGTTACTGCTTACGCTGATAATTTAGAATGGACGGCTAATGTATTTAATTTTGGTAATCAAGGATATCGTCATAATTCCACTACCAACAGTTTGGTTGGTGAACTAAAAAGTAATTTTAATTCCAATTGGAATAACAAACTTATTGTTTCTTATTCAACGGTTAATGATGATAGAAAGTATGATGGACGCGTTTTTCCACATTTAGAGATTATTGATAATACATCAAATACCATTTTTGCAGGTACTTATAGAGAAGCAGCCGTTTATGGATTGAATTTAAAAACTACTCAAATTTCAGAGAATGTTACTTATATTAAGAACAATCATACTTTTACATTAGGTACTTCAACAGAAATTAATGCCATTGAATATCGGTTTTTAACAGCATTTAATGGTAGATGGCAATATAAATCAGTTGATGACTTTTTAAATGACAGACCAAATCGTGTAAGAGGTGTTTACAATGTTGAGAATAATGATTTTGATTTTAATAAAAATAATCCTTCTGCCGATTACAATGTTATTTTATCGGGCATCTATTTTCAAGATGATATCAAAATTTCTGATAAGTTTAATTTGATGGCGGGTTTAAGAATTGATACTCAATTTCATCCCGGTGATTTTCCTATTAGTGATGAAATAAAAAATACTCCAGAGTTTGCTCAATATGAAAATAAAATTAATAGTAAACCTCAGTTTAATCCAAGAGTTGGATTTACTTATGCGATAAATGAAAAGGTAACCCTAAAAGGTGGTTCGGGTTTATTTACAGGTCGTATGCCTTTTGTTTGGTATGCTTATTCACATTATATCTCTGGAACTAAATATTTTAATATTGATTATAGACCCACAACAAATCTGCCTATTACTGAAAACCTAAGCGATTTAGAAAGTTTGCAATCAAGACCTTTAACTGAAATTAATTTAGTAGATAATGGGTTTAATTTGCCACGAGATTGGAAGACCAATTTGAATTTGGACTTAAAGTTTAAGAATAATACAATTTTATCTTTTGATTTTAATTATTCAAAGGTTGTAGAAGGATTGTATTTTCAGTCGATTAATAGAAAAGAATCTGCGTTATCCAATTTTGATGGTGCTGATAATCGCCCTTACTACACACAAACAGGAGATAATGTAAAAATCAACCCCAATTTTACCAATGTATTTTTATTGACCAACACCAATAAAGGGTATCGATACAATGGTACCGTTAGTATTTCTAAATCCAACCATTTTTATACAGGATTCTTAGGATATACTTATGGGATGAGTAAAGACATTAGTAGTACTGTACGAAACTCTCATGCGGCTAATTTTGAATGGAATCAAGCTTTGGTTGCTAATAGTCCGAAACTTTCCTTTTCAAATTTTGATTTAAGACATAAAATTAGTTCTTATCATTTTATAGAAATGCCTTATAAACAATCGAAATTTAAGGTTGGTATTATTTACAATGGAAAATCGGGGAGTCCTTTTTCTTATGTTTATGAAGGCGATGTGAATAGAGATGGTTCTGCAAAGAATGATGTATTTTATGTACCAAATAACCAATCTGAAATAGTTTTACAAGATTTTATCAATAGCGAGGGAGTTTTGGTTACAGCCCAAGATCAATGGAATCAATTAGATGCTTATATTAATAGTGATGCTTATTTAAAATCAAGAAGAGGAAAGTATGCTGAACGAAATGGAGCAAGAACTCCTTGGAATCATCAGGTAGATTTAAAGTTTATTTTTGAGCAAAAGTTTAAAAATAAGCGATTTGAAATTTCATTTGATATTTTTAATGTGGCTAATTTGATACATAAAAATTTAGGAACACAATACTATGTTCCTAATATTAACAACTCAGGATATGCTCTTTTAGACTTTGTTACAATTGCGAATGAACAACCCGTTTATCAATTTCATAATCCCAATAGTAAGCCTTGGTTAGTAGATACTATAAATTCGAAATGGCAAGCGCAATTAGGTTTGAGTTTTTATTTTTAGATTTTTTATAAACTATTATTTATTAATTACTAATGTGTTTTTGTGATTCGTACCACTTTAATACTTAAAATTTACATTAAAACCTCATCGACTATTTGCTTAATCAATTTTTTATAAAAATTTAAAAAGTTTGTAGCTGTTTACTTTTTTGATAACAGCTTTTTTACTGTTTTGTTCGATGCTTTTAATCATGGCTTTGTTACTAGATATTTTGAAAAAAAGTTAAATTCAGTTTTTTATCCTCATTCAAAGAAAATTTTTAGTTTCCTGCTATAGTTTATTTTTGCAAGGTAGTCTATGAACTCTGGGAGTTTTGATAGTGTGAGTAAGCCATTAAAGTTTGGTGGTATTGTTTCGCAATTGAAATTTGCAATGTGTTTTTTGTATTTTACTTCGCCTAGTGTGAAGAGTAATAAACGATAAGCTTTTATCTCAATTTTTCTCTTGTTTTCGTTTAAATCTTGCTCATTGAAATAGACTGATAAAATTATTTTTTTGCTTGCTGTGTTGTAGTCTTCAAGTTTGATTTTAGTGTTTTGGATTAATTCTGCTAAATCGCTTGATATTGTAGGGTTTTCAAGATTTAATGGTGTTATGTAAACTTGAATTGCGAAGTATTGTAAACTTGGAATTTTTTCTTCTAGTTCATTCATTTTTGGGAATAGTTTTTTGTACCCGTGAGCTGTAAAAAATACTTTTAATTTGTTTTCATTTTGTGGGTGGTTTGTGATGAAATATTCAATTCGTTTGGAAACGTAGTTGAGGTTTCTTTGGAGGCGAAAGAGTACTTCGTCTTTGTTGATTTCTAGCTTGCAAGCGTTGTAGATGGCTTGTTCGTTATCTTGGAACCAGTTCCAGAAGTTTTGGATGGTTTTTATTTGGCGAGGGTTTAGGTGTTTGTTCATTTTTTTTTGTTTATGGTTTGTTGTTAATTGTTTGTTGTTAATTGTTTGTTGTTGTGGTTTTAAGCTGCGCTTAAAAGGTTTGGACTACTGGGTAGTTTAGGTTTTACCACATAGATACATAGGTTTTTTTAGGTGTTTTACTTTGCTTAGGATGTTAAGTTGTTTAATCTGCGCTTAAAAGAGAAAGCCTGCTTTGCAGGAGATTCCTAGTTACTCTCGGAATGACACAATCATTGTCATGATTGATGGGGAATTTATCTTTTATCTCTGGATTCATTGTTGAAGGTGATTAGGTTGAACATTGACCTCATCCTTGAGCGGAGGCGGTTGCCGTAAAGGGCTTCGATTTCGCTTGCGGAGAGGTTTGTGGTGATGTGGGTGATGGAATGATTTTGCACGAAATCTTCGTATCGTGAGATTATTATTTCTGCCATGACGTTGAGGTCGTTGCCGTAATGTTTGATGTTTTGTTCGGCTCCTAAGTCATCGAAACAGTAACCGGTTAAACGCGATTGTGTGTGTTCTTTTTGGGTGTAATGATGGAGTGATTCGAAGCCGTTTTTTGCGAATTCGAAAGATATTTCTCTACACGTCTTGATTTTGTAGTCGTGTTTGTGGTAAAAAAATGGTCGAATTAACGCCATAATTGACGTTTTCCCGCAACCAATTGGTCCCGATAATAAAATACCTTTGTTGAGGTCTAAATTAAGTTCTAAAGCCATTTTTTCGTCTCGAATGGCATAAATTACCAATTTGAGAATGGTTTGATGGTCGATGGTTTCAATTTTGAAATAACGACCGTAGATTAGTTTGCCTTGGTACTCAATGTAGTTTAAGCACCAGTTGAAGTTGTAGACTTTGATTCCGTTTTGGATAACGAAAGTGTCTTTGACGGTGTTAAAGTGCTTCTCCATAATTTTTTTGATTTGTTACGTGAAGGTGGTTTGGGTTAAGGTTTATAGTTTTGGTTTCTGTTTGAAAAGAACTATTCGGTTTGTTTCCAAACTTTTTAGTGTTAAGCATCCAGTTTCTTGCCGCTGCTTTCCAATCTTTCATTTTGGTTCTTCCACCAACTAGCCAGCCGTTGCTTTCGAAATAGTTAAAAAAACGCTGTGCTTCGATTTCGGGAAAGTTTTTTTCTAGGAAGTAGATTTGGGTTTCTTCGAAACTTGGTGTTGCTTTACTTATTTCGATTTTCTTCTTTTTTTCGCGCAACTTTTTTTCTTCTTTTAAATCCGTTTCTATAACCTCATCAAAAATTGAATTTGTAAAAATTGAATTTTTTTCATTTTTTGAAATTTCTTGCTTAGCTAAGTTTAAAATGTTTGTATTGTTTATATTGTTTATATAAGGTACATGTTTAGAGCTTGTTTGATGCTTGTTTAGAGCTTGTTTAATAACCTGTTCATTAACCTGTTCAATGACTTGGTCATTTTTTGACTTGGTTGAAAGCTTTTTTAGTTCTTTTTTTGGCACTGGTTTGGTGTAAAAATCTAAGTTGCAGACTTCCAAAATCGAACCCTTAAATGGATTGAAAGATGGTTTGTAAATCACGTATTCTCTTTCAGTTAAATCCTTCATGCATTTGTGGTAGGTTGCCGTTGAAGCTATTTTGCTTATGCGCATCAATTCGTTACGAGAAATGCTGATTGGATTTTGAAAGCGGTTTTGGTTCCATAGTTGGAATATGGCCATGTAGAGGCTTATGTGGGTTGGGTTGAGGTCGTAATCGGCACTTACTTTTTCGAAGAAGCCGGTTAGGTGTTTGATGTAGTTCATACTTTTAGTTTAAAAGTTTAGAGTTTAGAAGTTTAAAAGTTGTGGTTTTAAGCTGCGCTTTAAAGGTTTGGACTACTTTGTAGTTTAGGTTTTACCACATAGAAACATAGGTTTTGTTTTTAGGCGTTTTACTTAGCATAGGTTGTATAGTTGGCTTGAACAATGTTCAAGGGTTAGCCTACTTTGTAAGTGTCTCGACTGCGCTCGACATGACAACATTTCGGTTAACTTCATTTGTTGGCTTGCAGGTGCAAACTTCACAGGTGCCGTTGCAGGTGTTAGTGATTTCTTCCATGCTACTTTTCTAGCATTTTTAAGATGTCTTCGTAGTTGTAGTAGATGATGCCACCGATGCGTTTGTATTTTAGTGTTCCGTTGATGCGGAGGTTTTGGAGAGTGCCTGGAGAGATTTTTAAGATGTTGCGCACTTCGGCTGATTTTAGCCAAGGTTTGGGCAGTGTTTCTTGAGTAGTGGCGTTTTTGATTTCACGAAGTAGAAGATTACCGAAGTTTAGTAAATCTCTTTTGGTTACCACTTGGTGGTTTAGTAGTTCGATGTTGTCTGTTTCAGGGAACAGGGCTTTGTGATTGAAGTTCATAATGCTATGTTTTGAAGTTATTTGTTACAAAACAATTGCATTTGAAAAAGAAAAGTTCCCAAGTTGGTACCAACTTGGGAACGATTTTTATACTTTTTGAATGAATTTAGTTGTCTTTATTTATAATCGTTTTCGATTTTGGTTTCCAAAACCTTTTGTAAGTGACTTAAAAATCGAGTTTGGTTAGTTTTACGTTTTTTAATATCTCCGAAGCTTCCGTAAACTTTGTCTTCTAATTCAATTTGAAAAGCTTTTTCAAAAACGTGGGTGATTTCTTTAATATCAGCTTCACCATTATCAAAAACTTTAGCTTCATGTAACGCATAAATCAATTCAATTAAATCGACTTTTTTTGCTGTCCAGTGTAGGTTGGAATTAAATTTGTTTGTAGATATTGCACATGATTCGTTTAAATTATCGATACGATTTTCAATGTGTAGCGCAAGTAATTCAAAAGCGATTACTTCAGCTAGTAAATAATCATAAGACGTACATAATTTTGCATCATGAATTATGACTGAACAATCATTCAAAAACAAGTCTTTGTACTTTTTCCTAGTAAAGTACAATTCATCAAAATGGGTGGAATGGGTTTTTATATATTTGATGAATTCTCTGTTTTTTCTGTGGAATTGGTTGATTGCATACAACTTTTTTTCAAAGTGTTTTACTCTTTTATTTCTGGCTAAAGGTAATGTAGCAACTAATGAGAGTATTTCTTTGTAGAAAATCAGTTTGGCCACAATATTCGATTTGATTTCTTTGAAAAATTTGATTTCTTCTTGAGTGGTTTCGAAGACATGATTTTTTAGCCAGTCGGTTAATTGTTTTAGAATGTCTTCAATGAAAATAATAATTTTTTTTGCTTTTTCTACTTCATTGGAATAGGTGTTAAGGATTAGACTTAATTCGTGTTCAAAATCTACCAAACAATTGTTTTTTATACTTGCTATCATAAAAAAAATAGATTTTAGTTTGTCAAATAAAACTAAAATCTATTAATAATATTGCAAGCAAAATGTTAAAAAAATAAAAGTTTTCCTATAAAGTCAAACTTACGTTCTCTTTGTTTTCCTGTTTGTTCAAACTTTTAAATTTATCCTTCAAAATTTGCATATCCTCACTAATTTTCTTATCTAAAATCTTAGCATAATGCTGTGTTGTTTTTAGATTGGTATGTCCTAACATTTTACTTACGGTTTCAATTGGAACTCCGTTACTTAGTGTCACTGTTGTTGCAAAAGTGTGTCGGGCAATATGGAATGTTAGTTCTTTATTGATTCCGCATATATCTGCGATTTCTTTTAGATAGGCGTTCATTTTTTGGTTGGATAGAATTGGGAGTAAAAAATCTTCATTTAAACATTTTGGATGTTCTTTGTACTTTTCTAAAATTTCCAATGCAGGTGGTAAAATTGGAATTTTTGAATTAACATCTGTTTTTTGACGACTTTTGAAAATCCATTTATCGCCATCAATTCCAATTGAAATGTTGGATTTTTTAAGTTGCTTTACATCGATGTAAGCTAACCCAGTATAACAACTAAAAAGAAAAATATCTCTAACCAAGTCTAATCTATAAGAAGTGATTTTTTTGTTTCGAATGGCATTGATTTCGTCTTCTAGTAAATAGTCGCGAACCACTTCTTTAATTTTTGGTTTATAATTCATAAAGGGGCTTTTTCCAAGCCAACCATTAGCTAAACAAATATTTACTACTTTATGAAAATTTTTCACATACTTAATAGCTGTATTATTTGAACAGCTTCTTTTTGTTCGCAAAAAGAATTCATAGTCGGTTATAAATGCATAATCAATTTTTTCAATATCGATATCTGATATTTTAAATTTGTAATCCAAAAATTCTTTCAAGTGTCGAAGTGAAGTCTCATATCTTTTGTAAGTTGCAATAGCGTATTCTTTTCCAACGAGTTCTTTTACTCTTTTATTATGGTCTTCAAATATTGGAACTAAATAACGTTTTGTGCTTTCGATACCAAAATATTCATTTTTAAAGTTTTCAAAATTCAAATCCAAACCTTTCAATAACATTGTTTTCTCAATTTCAAAAACTCCATTTCTTAATAAATCAAGATGATTGTTTAGTGAACGGCTTTCTTCTGAATTACCTTTTAAACGTGAAGTTTCAACACTCCATTTATCTGGCAAAACATATTTACCAGTACTCTTATCAATACGTTTTCCGTCAACTGTTATTCGGATAAAAATAGGAACAAGTCCATTGCTGTTGATTTTTGCTCTTTTGATATAAAAAAGCACATTGATTGTTGCATTCATTTTTGGTAACCTTTAGTGTTAATTAAATTTCGAAAAACTAACATCAAAAGTCAAGATGTTTAAAAGCTGAACAGCTTGTAAATACTGGTAGTTCGAGCTTTCGAGAGGCACAATTTATTTAAAAAACGTTGTGCCCCGAATTGTGCCCCTCCATCTTGGTCAAAATTGAATAAATTGGTGAATTGAGGAAAATAAAAACCCTTTAAAATCAACATTTTAAAGGGTTTTGAATTGTTTTGAAAGACTTTTTGTGGAGAAGATGGGGCTCGAACCCACGACCTCTTGACTGCCAGTCAAGCACTCTAGCCAACTGAGCTACATCCCCAAAAATTATTAAGCAAATATATCATTTTATAAAAACAAATACGAAATTATGAAATAATCTTTTTTCAGATTTCTTATCTTTACATCAAATACATTTTCACTATGTCTGCCGAAAATTTTAATGGATCAATCAAAGTTCAAATCGAAAACAATATTGCAACTATAACATTTAGTCATCCAGCGAGTAATTCATTTCCAAGTGAACTATTACAAAAACTTACTGATGAATTGCAAAATTTACACCATAATAATAAGGTATCAGTGATTATTCTACAAAGTACTGGGAAAACATTTTGTGCCGGAGCATCTTTTGACGAACTACTCTCCATTAACGACTTTGAAACTGGAAAAAAATTCTTTTCCGGATTTGCCAATGTTATTAATGCCATGCGCAAATGTTCCAAAATCATCATCGGTAAAATTCACGGCAAAGCTGTTGGCGGTGGCGTTGGTTTAGCATCAGCTTGCGATTATGCTTTTGCACATCAAGATGCGTCGATTAAACTTTCTGAAATTGCTATCGGAATTGGACCATTTGTAATAGAACCAGTCGTTTCGCGAAGAATAGGACAAAACGCCACAACTGAATTAACCCTAAATCCAACCGATTGGAAATCGGCAAATTGGGCAAAAGAAAAAGGATTATTCGCCAACGTATTTGAAAATCAGGAAGAATTGAGCGAAAACACAACTGCATTTGCACAAAAATTAGCAACCTACAATCCTGAAGCCTTATCTGAAATAAAAAAAGTTCTTTGGGAAAATACCGAACATTGGGATGAATTGCTCTATGAACGTGCCGCAATTTCGGGAAAGTTAGTCCTATCCGATTTCACTAAAAAAGCGTTAAACGAATTTAAAAAATAAATTATGTTTCTAATTTCTCTTTTTCAACAAACAAACATCGAAGAAAAAATTCAAAATGCTCCAGACAACGGTTACTTAATTGGCGTTTGGATTGGAAACATTCTTCCGTTTGCGGTTTTAGTTGGATTAGCTTGGTGGATGTACATTCGTGCCAAAAAAAGACAAAACAACGACTAGATTATATTTTACTAAATTTGCACCGTAAAAATTTCTTCCATGAGTAACATCAGAATTACAAAACAATTCACTTTCGAAACCGGACACGCACTTTATGGCTATGACGGAAAATGCAAAAATGTTCACGGACACAGCTATAAATTATCCGTAACCGTAATCGGAAAACCCATAACCGATACTTCCAACGTAAAATTTGGAATGGTTATCGATTTTTCTGATTTGAAAAAAATTGTAAAAGAAGAAATTGTCGATATTTTTGATCACGCCACTGTTTTCAACCAAAACACGCCACATATTGAACTAGCTGCCGAACTAAAAAACCGCGGTCATCACGTGATTTTGGTTGATTATCAACCAACAAGCGAAAATATGGTCATCGATTTTGCCAAAAAAATTAAAAGCAGATTACCAAAAGACATCCAACTACATTCCTTAAAACTACAAGAAACCGAAACCTCATTCGCCGAATGGTATGCTTCGGATAATTTATAATCGACATTCATGCAGATTTCACCCAATAAAAAAATATACTTCGCTTCCGATCAGCATTTTGGCGCACCAACTGCCGAAGCTAGTTTTCCTCGCGAACAAAAATTTGTTACCTGGCTTGATGAAGTAAAAAAAGATGCAGAATGCATTTTTCTATTAGGTGATTTGTTCGATTTTTGGTTTGAATACAAAACCGTTGTTCCCAAAGGTTTCGTGAGAGTTTTAGGCAAACTAGCCGAAATTCGCGACAGCGGAATCCCGATTTATTTCTTCGTAGGCAATCATGATTTGTGGATGCAAGATTATTTCGAAAAAGAACTCAACATTCAGGTATATCACGACAATCAGGAATATACTTTTAACGGAAAAACGTTTTTAATTGGTCACGGTGACGGAAAAGGTCCAGGCGACAAAGGCTATAAACGCATGAAAAAAGTTTTCACCAATCCGTTTTCAAAATGGTTGTTCCGATGGTTGCATCCCGATGTTGGCGTGAAATTAGCACAATATCTTTCCGTAAAAAACAAATTGATTTCCGGTGAAGCTGATGTCAAATTCCTTGGCGAAGAAAACGAATGGTTAGTACAATATGCTAAACGAAAATTAGAAACCAAACACTACAATTACTTTGTTTTTGGTCATCGTCATTTACCAATGATTCTAGACGTTGGCGAGAATTCTAAATATGTAAATCTTGGCGATTGGATTGGTTATTTCACTTATGGGGTTTTTGATGGTTCAACATTTGAGTTGAAAGAGTACAAATAGAATTAAACTTTCATCTCTAAAAGAGTACGAAACTCTGATAGAGTTCAACGTGAAAAATCACCTCAAATCCTTCAATCGTAATTGAACGGTAACATTTCCATTAAACTCATTTTCATCGATACAAAATGCGATATCAAACGGATTTTGATTTTTGGTTAGTTCCAATTTATTTCCCAATCCAAAACCAATTACACCAAAACCTTCGGAATTATTCTGTTTTATAAACAATTTTAAATGCTCATCAATTTGACCAATTGTTTTGCCATAACCTGTATCTTTTACATTTTTACACATAAAAACCGGTGTCATATTTTGTGGCCCGAAAGGTTCAAACTGATTTAAAATCCTAATCAATCTTTCGTTAATATAGGATAACTCGATTTCAGCATCAATGGATATTTCTGGAAGTAATAAATCGGGATGAATGGTTTTTTCAACAACACGTTCAAAAGCATTTTTGAATGCTAAATAATTTTCTTCTTTTAAAGTCATTCCTGCAGCATACATGTGTCCACCAAATTGCTCCAAATGTTCCGCACACGCTTCGAGAGCATTATAAACATCAAAATCTTTCACCGAACGTGCCGAAGCAGCCAATTTATCCCCACTTTTCGTAAAAACAATCGTCGGACGATAATAGGTTTCGGTCAATCGAGAAGCCACAATTCCAATCACACCTTTGTGCCAATTTTCATTATAAACAACAGTTGTGAACTTTTTTTGTTCGTTATTTTCCTCAATTTGCGAAAGCGCTTCAACCGTAATCTGTTTATCCAAATCTTTTCTATCCGAATTATGTTGTTCAATTTCGGAAGCAAAAATTTCCGCTTGGTCTAAATCATATTCCGTGAGTAATGCAACCGCTTCGTTACCGTGTTTTATTCTTCCCGCAGCGTTAATTCGTGGAGCAATGATGAAAACAACATCGGTTATTGTGAGTACTTTTTTCTTCAAATTTTGAACCAATGCTTTTATTCCCGGACGCGGATTGGAATTGATAACTTCTAATCCAAATTTTGCCAAAACCCGATTTTCTCCCGTAATCGGAACAATATCTGCTGCAATTGCCGTAGCAACCAAATCCAAATAAGGAATTAAATCTTCAATGGTTTGATTTCTGTTTTGCGCCAACGCTTGAACTAGTTTAAAGCCAACGCCACAACCACAAAGTTCATCATAAGGATAACTGCAATCATCGCGTTTTGGATCTAAAACTGCAATGGCTTCAGGCAAAGTTTCTCCTGGTCGATGGTGATCACAAATGATAAAATCAATGTTTTTGGCATTTGCGTATGCGACATGGTCAATCGATTTTATTCCACAATCCAACGCAATAATCAGCGAGAAACCATTGTCTTCGGCAAAGTCAATTCCTTTATACGAAATGCCGTAACCTTCATCATATCGGTCTGGAATGTATGTTGCTATGTTTGGATAAAAACTTTTCAAATAGCTTGACATCAATGAAACTGCCGTTGTTCCATCTACATCATAATCGCCAAAAACCAAAATATTTTCGCCTTCAGCAATCGCTTTTTCAATGCGAGAAACCGCTTTATCCATATCTTTCATCAAATACGGATTGTGCAAATCCTCCAAACTCGGACGAAAAAACTGTCGCGCATCCTCAAAAGTTTCAATGCCGCGTTGCACCAAAAGTGTTGCAATCAACTCATCCACTTTGAGTTCATCAACTAAATGTTTTACTTTTTCGGGAGAAGGTTTTGGTTTTAAAGTCCAGCGCATTTGATATTAGATTTCGGATTTTAGATATTAGATTTTTTGAAGAAAACTTTAAAAACTATAAATTTCAACAGAACATATTCAAGTAATAAAGCAACAATAAAAAGTAGCGATAAAAACAAACTATACATTTCAAAAGCAAAACTTATTCCGCCAATTCTTAAATCAGGTTCATTATAAATTTGATAAACCATACAAAGATTTAAAGCTATATAGACAAGTAAATTAACTAAAAGAATTAGTTTTCCTTTTCTTAAACCATTAGCATATAACTTATATATAAAGAAAATTATAATGGCAACGACAAGCTGAAGAAAAAGAAATTCTTTCATCAGAGAAGCAAATATTTCTTGATTATAAACCTTGTTCATTTACCAAAAATACAAAAAACACTACAAAAAAGAACAAGTGTTTTCAATTTATAATTTGTTATTTTTGAATAAAAATAGTTTCAAATGCAAATTCAAGGACAAATTGTCGATATTCCAAACAAACGAATTTTTTCGGGTGAAATTACTGTTGAAAACGGAAAAATTAGTTCCATAATCGAAAAAGAACACAACATCCGAGATTATATTCTTCCCGGATTTATCGATTCGCATATTCATATTGAAAGTTCGATGTTGGTTCCATCAGAATTTGCTAAAATTGCGGTTTTACACGGAACGGTTGCGACCATTTCAGATCCGCATGAAATTGCTAATGTTCTGGGGAAAGATGGCGTTTATTATATGATTGAAAATGGTAAAAAAGTACCGTTGAAATTTCATTTTGGCGCACCATCATGTGTTCCAGCTACGTTTTTTGAAACTGCTGGAGCTGTGATTGATTCTGAAGAAATCAAGGAATTAATGGCACATCCCGATATTTATTATTTGGCAGAAATGATGAATTATCCAGGTGTTTTATTTGACGATGAAGAAGTTTTGAAAAAAATAGCTTGGGCAAAACATTTCAATAAACCCATTGATGGTCATGCGCCAGGATTGCGTGGCGAACCGATAAAAAAATATATTTCGGCAGGAATTTCTACCGATCATGAATGTTTTTCGTATGACGAAGCTACCGAAAAATTATCGCTTGGCATGAAAGTCATCATTCGTGAAGGAAGCGCTGCCAAAAATTTTGATGCCTTAATCGATTTGCTTCCCGAAAATTATGAAAATATGATGTTTTGTTCCGATGATAAACATCCTGACGATTTGATTGTTGGTCATATCAACCAACTTTGTGCACGAGCAATTGCCAAAGGTTTTGATGTTTTCAAAGTATTACAAGTTGCCTGTGTCAATCCGGTGAAACATTACAAAATGGATGTTGGTTTGTTGCAAAAAAATGATACTGCCGATTTTATTGTAGTAGAAAATTTAACCGATTTCAAAGTAAAACAAACGTATATCAACGGCGAATTAGTTGCTGAAAACGGAAAATCATTTGTTCAACATGTTGATTTTGAAAAACCGAATAATTTCAATGTTTCCGCTAAAGGTTTAAACGATTTTAAAGTAAAAAGTTCGGCAAAAATTATTCGCGTGATTGAAGCTTTGGAAGGACAATTGATTACGAATGAAATTCATTGCACGCCAAAAATTGTGGATGGTAACTTAGTTTCCGATGTGGAAAATGATGTGTTGAAAATGGCGGTTGTTAATCGGTATTCCAATGCGGAACCAGCGATAGCTTTCATCAAAAACTTCGGATTGAAAAAAGGTGCGATTGCGAGTTCGGTTGCACATGATTGTCATAATATTGTAGTTGTTGGCACATCTGACGAAGAAATTTTAAACGCGGTAAATCTAATAATCGAAAATACCGGCGGAATTTGTGCGGTAAACGGTAACGAGAAAAAATCATTAGCCTTGCCAGTTGCCGGAATTATGAGCGACCAAAACGGTTGGGAAACTGGACGATTGTATCAAGAAATTGACGCTATGGCAAAAGAATTAGGCAGTTCGTTAAAAGCACCGTTTATGACATTGTCATTTATGGCGTTACTTGTCATTCCTGACTTGAAATTATCGGATAAAGGTTTGTTTAGTGGAAAACAGTTTGCGTTTAAAGATTTGGAAGTGGAATAATTTTTTAGGAAATGAAAAACTCTGTCAAAGTTTGAAACTTTGACAGAGTTGGTAATTCCTGATTTGAAATTATCAGATAAAGGTTTGTTTAGTGGAAAAAGTTTTGCGTTTACGGATTTGGAAATAGAATAGTTTTTAGGGAAATAAACTATTCCAAAGTTTTAAACTTCATTTT
>NZ_JACTAC010000219.1 GCF_014486675.1 Flavobacterium macrobrachii | reverse complement strand
AAACCAGGCAAAGCACGCCAACTGAATTATTTTGGACAAATCGCTGTAGACGATGCGCACCACGTTATAACAGGTGCATGTTCTGACTTTGCAGACAAACGCGATAGTCAGTGTATTGAAAAAATTGTAGAACTTACCGAGGAAAATCTAAATGAAAACGATATTCAACTAGAAGAACTTTTAGCCGATGGTGGTTATAGCAGTGGCGAAGCTTTAGCCTATTTACACCAAAAGAATATCGATGCCTAT
>NZ_JACTAC010000218.1 GCF_014486675.1 Flavobacterium macrobrachii | reverse complement strand
ATCAATGAACTTCCTCTCTTGCGGGGTGCAAATATAGAAATCTTTTTTCTCCTAATCCAAATCTTTTTGTCCCTTTTTTTTACTTTTTTCTTAACTCATTGATTTTACATATTATGCAAGCCGAAATTTTTTCAAATTAACAAATCGTTTACCCATTAGCCCCGATGGAAACGTAAATCCTTTTTGTTTTTTTATCCTCAAATTTCTCTTTTTAACCCAAAACTCAACAAAAAACAAAAAGATTGTAGTA
>NZ_JACTAC010000217.1 GCF_014486675.1 Flavobacterium macrobrachii | reverse complement strand
ATAATGCACTACGGGTATAGTTATAACTAAAAAAATTATGGTTCAAATGTTCAACTTACACAAAAAATCTACAATAGTATCATAACTAAATATCAAAAATGATTTTAAACTTCATAGTATGAACTTGATGTAATGAAATACTTTCTCAACAAGAAATGATTAATACAATTATTATGAACTATTCTTAAAAATATTTTAAATGTATTTTACAAAAGATAATAAGTTTTTTTACCATTCTAAAATAAACAACCCTGTCATAT
>NZ_JACTAC010000216.1 GCF_014486675.1 Flavobacterium macrobrachii | reverse complement strand
GTGGAACCAACCAAACAATAACCTTAAGCGCAGCAGGAACAGCTACAATATCAGTAAGTCCAACGACAACAGGAACGATAAACATAGTTAGCGTAGCAAGTTCAGGAACACCAAGTTGTATCAATCTACAACCGAGTAGTATTCCGATTACAGTATTGCCATTACCAACGGCAAGTGTAACGGCTAATCCAAGTACTATTTGTCAAAACGGAACCACGACTTTAACCTTTACAGGAACACCAAATGCTACAGTAACGTATAACATCAATG
>NZ_JACTAC010000215.1 GCF_014486675.1 Flavobacterium macrobrachii | reverse complement strand
CATTTGGGGACCTTAGCTGATGGTCTGGGTTCTTTCCCTCTCGGACATGGACCTTAGCACCCATGCCCTCACTGCTGTAAAACATTATATAGCATTCGGAGTTTGTCAGGAATTGGTAGGCGGTGAAGCCCCCGCATCCAATCAGTAGCTCTACCTCTATATAACTATTATCAGCGCTGCACCTAAATGCATTTCGGGGAGTACGAGCTATTTCCGAGTTTGATTGGCCTTTCACCCCTACCCACAGGTCATCCGAAGACTTTTCAACGTCAACCGGTTCGGACCTCCACTG
>NZ_JACTAC010000214.1 GCF_014486675.1 Flavobacterium macrobrachii | reverse complement strand
TAGTGGAGGTCCGAACCGGTTGACGTTGAAAAGTCTTCGGATGACCTGTGGGTAGGGGTGAAAGGCCAATCAAACTCGGAAATAGCTCGTACTCCCCGAAATGCATTTAGGTGCAGCGTTGGTCATAAAGTTATATAGAGGTAGAGCTACTGATTGGATGCGGGGGCTTCACCGCCTACCAATTCCTGACAAACTCCGAATGCTATATAATGTTTACCAACAGTGAGGGCATGGGTGCTAAGGTCCATGTCCGAGAGGGAAAGAACCCAGACCATCAGCTAAGGTCCCCAAATA
>NZ_JACTAC010000213.1 GCF_014486675.1 Flavobacterium macrobrachii | reverse complement strand
GTTTTAAATTCGCTGTTTTCTTCCAGTTCATTTACAAAAGCACTAGCATCGTCCAAAACTTCTTTCTCTACCAGACTATCCATACTCGCATTTGCTTTGATAAAAACGCTATCAACTGCTTGACGCTTGCCACGAACCATTCCTTTAGAAACACACATCTTCAATACTAGCTTGAATAAATCTAGAAAAATTTCTTCGCCATACAAACTTCGGGTTCTACTTATAGTACTGTGCCAAGGCAATGGCTCATGAACATCATAACCTAAAAACAAACGAATTGACAAACTATCGCTGCAA
>NZ_JACTAC010000212.1 GCF_014486675.1 Flavobacterium macrobrachii | reverse complement strand
TTCTTACAAGCCATTTATAATAACCGCTTTTACTTACTTTAAAAACAAAACACATCTTCTCGACTGAAAATTTAGATTTATAGCATTGGATAAATTTATATTTTACTTGTCGTTCTTGGAGAAGATGCCAACTGCCTTTTTTAATATATCACGTTCCATTTTTACATCTGCCAATTCTTTTCGCAATCGTATCAGTTCTTCTTCCTCTTTACTTTTTACTGGTATTGTTTTACCAGTTAATTTACCTTGATTAAACTCTTTCTTCCAACGTTTTATATTATCTGAACTAACATTTAATTCGTTGGC
>NZ_JACTAC010000211.1 GCF_014486675.1 Flavobacterium macrobrachii | reverse complement strand
AAAACGATAAAATACTAAGCAACAAAAAACCACTCGATTGAGTGGTTTTTTTATACCCATAAGTATAGTTTAAAATGAATTATGTATTAGGATGGCATAGGTATGGCATACTTATGCTATAAAGCTAGTGCGACATGGATGCGACATGGTGATGGATTTAGTGTATGTTCAAAAGGGGAAAAACGGGGAGCAAAGCAGTATGAGAAGTAAAGTTACAAAAAAAATATACTGTTGTAAAACTTTTAAGGGTAAAGATGTAAATGATTACTATTTTGTTTTTGGGAAAGAGAAATATAATGTTATCTTAT
>NZ_JACTAC010000210.1 GCF_014486675.1 Flavobacterium macrobrachii | reverse complement strand
CACAAAGAACACTACGACCGCATGCATCAAAAACTTACACAAAACGAGAAATATGCCAAGAAGATGTCAAGAATACGAAGCAAAACCGTAGAACCAGTGATAGGTACTTTGGTAAACTTTACTAATATGAAGCGAGTAAACACAAGAGGTATTAAAAACGCCAACAAACATGTACTGATGGCAGCTTTGACCTATAACTTCAAGAAATACCTGCGTTTTACCATCAAAAAACCAAGTGTTTTAGCTCAAGTTGTTTCCCTAAAACAAGGAAAGAACTTGGCTTTTATAAAATCAGTCTTTTTAGACTTA
>NZ_JACTAC010000020.1 GCF_014486675.1 Flavobacterium macrobrachii | reverse complement strand
ACACTAAGAGTGGTAAAACGTTAAGCGATATACCCAAATAATTCAAAAACCCTTCGAAACTTTCGAAGGGTTTTTTTGTTTTCCTTTTTACAAATCCAATATTCAAAATGACAAGCACCCGAATCCGAAATGACACGTACCCGAATCCAAAATGACAAGCACCCGAATCCAAAATGACACGTACCCGAATCCGAAATGACAAGCACCCGAATCCAAAATGACAAGCACCCGAATCCAAAATGACACACACCCGAATCCGAAATGACAAGCACCCGAATCCAAAATGACAAGCACCCGAATCCGTTTTTACACGCTCAGAATCGGTTTTTACACGCTCAGAATCGGTTTTTACACGTCCAATATTCAAAATGACACGCACCCGAATCCCTTTTTACACGTCCAAAACTCGAAGTGACACGCTCAAGATTCGAAATGACACGCACCTGAATCCGTTTTTACACGCTCAAGATTCAAAATGACACGCTCAATATTTAAAATGACACGACTAATTATTTAGGTTTAATACAATATAAAAATCATTGATAATCAATACTTTGTTTAAAATTCTGTAAATTACAACCTCTACAATCCAACCTAAAACCTAAATAAAATTTAAAATATCATCCTTAAACTAGAATTTGTATTTTTGGCATGAATACAAAATCAACCCTATGCAATGGTATGCACTATATACTGAACCTCGTCACGAAAAAAAAGTAGCCGACCGTTTGCTTAAACTTGGCGTCGAAGTATATTGCCCTTTAGTAACCCAAATCAAGCAGTGGTCAGATAGAAAGAAAAAAGTTGAAGTGCCTTTACTGCCTTCCTATGTTTTTGTAAAGCTGGAAGATTCCAATAGAGATATAGTTTTTCAAGTCAGCGGTGTAGTTCGCTATCTTTTTTGGTTAGGAAAACCAGCTATCATTCGCGACGAAGAAATTCAGCAACTCAAACAATGGCTTTTAGATACCGTCGTTACTTCGTTTGAGGTAAAAGGTATTCAAGTAGGCGATACATATAAAATTCAAACCGGTCCACTGGCTGGTAAATTAGGTATTGTCTCTAAAGTCGAAAAAAAACACCTCGAAATCATCCTTGAACAGCTCGGTTTTAAGATTATATTAAATAAGTAATTTTTGTTCCTTAAAAATTGTTAAAATCAATATAAAGAGTACCTTTGTTACTCGGTAAATTATTTTAATAATGCTCGAGAACATCATAACCTCTAAAACTAGATTACGTCTATTAGTAAAGTTTTTTATAAACGTTGCTAACGAAGGCTATCTTAGAGGTTTAGCAACCGAAATGCAAGAATCAACCAATGCAATTCGAAAAGAGCTCAACAATTTAACCGAAGCTGGCTATCTCATTAGAACAGAATCCAATCAAAAAATCACCTACAAAGCCAACCAAAAAAACCCTTTCTTCAACCTTTTACAAAAAATAGTCCACAAGTATATTGGCTTGGATACTATTGTCGAAATGGTTCTAGAAAAAATGGGCTCAGTAAAACGTGTTTTTTTAATTGGCGACTATCTAAACGGAATTGATAGCGGCAAAATTGAAGTAGTACTCGAAGGAAATGAACTAGATCAAAAATACATTCAACATCTAGCGCATAAAATTCAAAACGAAATTCAAAAAGAAGTTATTTTTTATACAACCAGCCAGCATGACAATTCTGGCCTACTAGTTTTTGAGCAAGAAACACAGTTAGTTAGCTAGTGTTTGTTGCTTTTTTGTTTTTCATTTGTTAGCACTTTTCCATGTGACTGACCAAGCGAAGCCGTGAAAAAAAACAACCAAAAAACAAATCGCTAACCATGGAACAACCTCAAATAATTCAGTTACCAAAAATTCAAGATCCAAGAGGAAACTTAACCTTTATTCAAAACGGAAATACAATCCCTTTTGACATCAAAAGAGTATTCTGGATATACGACGTTCCTGGTGGAGAAATCCGTGGCGGTCATGCTTTAAAAACCCAACACGAAATAATCATTTCACTCAGCGGCAGCTTTGATGTAGTGATAACGCTACCAAACGGGCAAAACCAAAAATTTACCCTCAACCGCAGCTATTTCGGGCTATACATTCCTGCCAATCACTGGCGACACATGGAAAACTTTTCTACAAATGCCGTGTCATTGCACCTTTGCAACGA
Source organism: Flavobacterium macrobrachii (assembly GCF_014486675.1). GTDB lineage: Bacteria > Bacteroidota > Bacteroidia > Flavobacteriales > Flavobacteriaceae > Flavobacterium > Flavobacterium macrobrachii. The sequence goes on along the minus strand of NZ_JACTAC010000020.1, from coordinate 43,618 downwards.
TGCTTTTGACGAAAACGACTATTCAAGAGACTTAAACGCATACCTAAATCAATAAAAAAGTATGACAAACGTTACAGTACAAGATTGCAAAATCATTAATTTGCCAAAAAATCACCAGCTCAACGGAAACCTAACCGCTATAACTAATGGAGTAGAAGTACCTTTTGACGTAAAAAGAATTTATTACCTCTACGACGTTCCCGGTGGAAACAGCCGCGGTGGTCATGCCCATAAAGCACTACATCAAATAATGATTGCACTCAGCGGTAGCTTTACCGTTACCCTTGATGATGGGAAACACAAAAAAAGCTTTATGCTCAATCAGCCCTACCAAGGTTTACTAATTCCTCCAGGTTTATGGCGTGATTTAGACAACTTTTCTAGCGGTTCAATATGTATGGTTTTAGCCTCTGAACTCTATGATGAAGAAGACTATTTTAGAAACTATCAAAATTTTAAAGATTGGAAATTCTCGAAGTAACAGCATCTGAATACAAAGCGGTAATAAATAACCCAATTCAAAACTTCAACTTGGCTGAGTTTTCAGATTTAAACAAAGCCAAGTGCGATGCCGTTTACTACCTGCTTTTTAAAGACAGTAAATACCGACTTGGGATAACCTTTGGAGTGCGAAATAGTATTCTTCTAACACCTTTCTCAGCTTCCTTTGGAGGTTTTGAATTCGTGTATGACGATATAAAACTTTACCAAATTGACGGTGCCATCGAAACATTAGTAAGTTGGGCAAAACAAAATAAATTCAACGGAATTAAAATCCTGCCTCCGCCAGCGTTTTACAGTCCAAACTTCTCAGCAAAAATCACAAACTGTCTCTATAGAGCCGGTTTCGAAACTAAAAACGTTGAAGTAAATTATCATTTTGAAACACAAAATCTAAACGATAACTACCTTCAAAACATTTGGTACAACGCCCGAAAAAATTTAAACAAATCACTAAAAAACGATTTGAAATTTATAAAGCTAACACCAGAAGATAGCCATAAAGCCTATGAAGTAATTGCGCAAAACAGAAGCGAAAGAGGATTTCCATTACGACTTACTTTTGAACAGCTGCAAGAAACGGGAACCATTATCCCTATCGACTATTTTCTAGTTTCAAATCCAGAAAATAACGTGGCAGCAGCTATTGTTTTCCATCTAAGCAAAACTATCGTTAGAGTAGTATATTGGGGCGATTTGCCAAAGTTCTCCGAACTAAAAACAATGAACTATCTTTCCTATAATGTATTCCAATATTACAAAGAAATTCAAATTCCTTTTATCGATATTGGACATTCCACCGTTGACTCAGTTCCTAATCATGGACTGTGCGAATTCAAAGAAAGTATCGGTTGTTCTGTAGGATTGCTAAACGAATACTATAAAGAAATTAATTAATGTTCATAGTAAACCCCGATCCTTATCTTCTGCCTACTTTTCGGATAAGTCCTTTTGCAACCTCGTTTTTATCCGAAAACGAAAAATTGCCATTCGACAATTTTGCCGATACGTATTTAGATAATAAATTCAATAAAAAACAATGGGTTTACACCATCAATGGAAGACAAGCCATTGAACAAGCATTAAAAAACTACAATCTCAATCCAACCGATGTGGTAACCATACTGACTACATCCGGCAATAAATACATCAGCTCTTGTGTAACTAGTTCTATCGAAAAATTTTGCCAGTGGAATAGAGAACTTTCCGCCGATACCAAAATCATTTTCGTAAACCATGAGTTTGGCTATCCTTTTCAACAAATGGAAAAGCTATTGGCTTTAAATATTCCAATCATTGAAGATTGTTGCACAACTTTTTTTTCTAATGATGATAATAACAAACTAGGAAAATACGGTGACTATGCTATTTACAGTCTGCCAAAGTTTTTCCCCATTCAAGTAGGAGGTATTTTAGTGGCAAATAATAGTAAACTACTACCTCCAACGGATTTAATTAATGATGAACAAAAGCAATACATTCAAAAAGTACTTTCTTTTCATTTAAAACAAGAAAATAATTTGCTCTCCAAGCGTAAAGAAAACTTTAACTATGCCTTCAATAAATTTTCAAATCTTGGCTTTACCCTTCGATTTGAAACAAAAGCTACTACAGTACCATCAGTGCTGATGCTTAACAACAATGCTGTGGTTAAAGATTTAAACGAACTTAAAGTTCATTTTGCTAACTATGGTGTTCAAAGCAGTGTTTTCTATGGCGAAGAGGCTTTTTTTATACCCAATCATCAATCGCTATCCTTTGCTAACATTGACTACCTGTACAATTGTTTAGTCCAATTTTTGAAAAATCAGTAAACCATGATTACATCCAATATCAATTTAGGTCAAAACGTTTCAATCGATACCACAGCATCGGTCAACAATGTAACCATTGGCGATAATACTAAGATTGCCGCAAATGTAAAAGTATTTGGTTCGCCAAGTTTTCCGTTACAAGTGGGTAACAATTGCTATTTCGGTCCTAATACGCTAGTTGAAGGCTATAATGCACAAGTGATTATTGGCAATCATGTCAGCTTTGCCCAAAACATTAACCTAATGTCGGGTTCAGGACCAAATGCTTCCGAAGTAATGCAACGCATTTTTCCAATTCTAAAAGGCGAAGTTTCCCTAGGAGACCATACCTGGATTGGAGCAAGCGTAGTAATAATGCCTAATGTTAGTTTAGGCAAATACTGCGTCGTGGCGGCAAACAGTTTTGTCAATAAATCATTTCCTGATTATTCCATCATTGGCGGTTCTCCGGCTAAATTGATTAGAACTTTAACTCAAGAAGAAATAAAAAAATTACATGAATAATATTAAGTTCCTCGACTTACAAAAAATAAATGCACAATACGCAGCCGAACTAAAGCAAGCCGCTGCCGACGTCATTGACTCGGGTTGGTTTTTAACTGGCGAGCGTGTAGCTTCTTTTGAAAAAAACTTAGCACAGTTCAATAATTCAAAACACATCATTGGCGTAGCAAATGGCTTAGACGCACTTCGTCTGATTCTAAAAGCCTACATCGATATGGGAATTATGCAAGAAGGTGACGAAGTAATTGTTCCAGCCAATACTTATATCGCTTCGCTTTTAGCCATTTCAGATAACAGATTAGTGCCCGTTTTAGTAGAACCTAATCTTCAAAGCTACAACCTAGACATCGATTTAATTCAGCAAGCCATCACTCCTAAAACTAAAGCCATTATGGTCGTTCACCTCTATGGTCAAGTCTGTTGGAACGATAAATTGGTTGAAATTGCAAAAAGCAATAATCTAAAAATTATTGAAGACAATGCACAAGCTATTGGAGCAATATTCAACGGTACAAAAACAGGAAACCTTGGCGATGCGGCTGGCTTCAGCTTTTATCCAGGCAAAAACCTAGGTGCGTTAGGCGATGCCGGTGCTGTTTCTACTAACGATGACCAACTTGCAGAGCGAGTTCGTGCGCTAGGAAATTACGGTAGCAAAAAGAAATATGTAAACGAGTTTCAAGGATTAAACAGCCGTTTGGATGAGATTCAAGCCGCTTTTCTCGTCGTAAAACTAAAATACATCGATACTGAAAACCAATACAGAAGACAAATAGCACAACGCTATTTATCCGAAATAAACAACCCAAACATCATTCTGCCAGTACCAGTTGCAAGCCAGTTTTCTCCTGCTGAAAACAAAGAACATGTTTGGCATTTATTTGTAATCCGTTGCGAAAAACGCGATGCATTACAAAACCATTTAGCAGAAAAAGGAATTCAAACCCTAATCCATTACCCAATTCCGCCTAACAAGCAATTGGCTTACAAAGAATTAAACCACCTTGATTTCCCTATTACCAATACCATTCACGACCAAGTATTGAGTTTACCGATTAGTCCAGTGGTAACTAATGATGAGGTATCAATGGTCATTCAAGCATTAAATTCTTTCTCGGCATAATGTCAGAAACAAAATCCTCATACGGTTCCATCATGAAAGCCACTTCCATCTTTGGAGGTGTGCAAGTGTTTAATATTCTAATTACCTTAATTAGAGGAAAATTTGTGGCACTATTAATTGGTACTGCTGGTATGGGGTTAAACGGTCTTTTACTTTCAGGATTAAATTTAATCAAAACACTAACCTCGTTAGGTGTTCCAGAAAGCGCGGTAAAAGATATAGCAAAAGCCCACGGTTCAAATGACAATCTCAAAATTAGAACCACCTTCCAAGTCTTCAAACGATTGATTTGGTTTACAGCTTTGCTTGGCGTTCTAGCTACAATAATTTTTTCACCACTGTTGAGCAAATTTGCTTTCAAAAATTACGAGCATACAACTTCTTTTATTTGGCTTTCGGTAACCTTTGTCTTCGGGGCATTATCCGGTGGAATTTACACCTTGCTACGCGGAACTCGTCAATTAAAATATCTAGCACAAGCCAATGTTTTCGGAGGAATAGTCGGTTTAGTAGTAGCGTTACCCATTTTCTATTTTTATGGCATCAATGGAGTAGTGCCAGCCATTATCCTTACCGCTTTTGCGAACTACTTAGTGTCATTATATTTTACTAGCAAAATAAAATTTGAACCCATCAACATCTCTTGGCAAGAAACCTTCCAGTTAGGAAAACCTATTGTCCAATTAGGTTTAAGTTTAACTCTCGTAAATATTCTTGCTTCAGCAGTAGCCTTTGCGTTAAGTGCATACATCTCAAAAACAGGTTCCCTTTCCGATTTAGGTTTGTATAGCGCAGGAAATGCAATTGTCGAAGGCTATGTAGGCATGGTCTTTACGGCTATGGCTACCGATTATTTTCCACGACTTTCAGCAGTTATAAACGAAGAAGCAAAATGGAAAAGATTAGTAAACGAACAAGCAGAATTGGTTTTAATCATTCTCGGTGTAGTACTAGTGCTTTTAATCACCACAACACCACTATTAATTAGAATTTTATTAAGCAAAGAATTCATAGCTTCCCAAAATTTCATTCAATTTGCCGTTTTAGCTATTCCGCTAAAAGGCTTGGTTTGGGTAGTTGGCTACATCTTTTTAGCAAAAGGAAACAACAAATTATTTTTAACAGTAGAAATCATTGCTAATCTAATAGTTCTTGGGTTTAACATATTGTTCTACCATCTATATGGTTTAACAGGTTTAGCATTATCGTTATGTTTCAGCTACATTATTTCATGCTTGTTTATGTTGATAATCCTCAAGAAAAAGCACCAATTCAAGTTCGAGTTAGATGTATTCAAATTTTTATTCATCAGCATGATTTCTCTTTTTGTTTGTTTAGCATCCATTCATTGTCTAGAGAAAACCTATTCAATCATTGCCCAAATCAGTATAGTATTTATAACAGTGGCTTTTTTTATTTTCGAGTTCAATAAAAAAATTCCATTAAAATCCATACTACAAAAATTTAAAAAATAGTAACAAATAGTACAATGTCAATCCTAGTTTCCGTTCCTGTTGTTACCTATAATGCTGCCTTTTTTGTAGAAGAAACTTTAGAAAGCATTTACAACCAGACGCATGCTAATCTTGAGCTAATCGTTTCTGATGATTGTTCAAAAGACAATACCGTGGAAATCGTTACTAAATGGTGCGAACAAGACAGAGTAAAAGCTCGTTTTTCAAACATCAAGATAATAACAGTTCCAAAAAATACAGGAGTTTCTGCAAATTGTAACCGAGCAATTACAGCTTCCACCGCAGATTGGATTAAGTTTATTGCAGGTGATGATATTTTGTTAAATACTTGTATTGAAGATAATATGAATTTTGTAGCTACTAATCTTGAAGCTAACATTGTTTTTAGTCAAGTAGATGTTTATCAAGATACTTTTGAACAAGAAAAATACACTAAAACAATTCCATCCATTTATCCTGATAACTTAATGCACGAAAGTTTTTTGGCAAAAGAACAATTCAAAATTCTTGTACAATCAGACCGAATAAATTATACACCATCTTATTTTTTTAATAAACAAACCATACTCTCAGTTAATGGTTATGACGAAAATAATAAGTTAGTAGAAGACTACCCAATGTGGCTAAAATTAACTAAAGCGAATATTCGTCTTTGCTATTTTCATAAACCAACGGTTGGATATAGAATTCATTCTAATGCTACTAACAATACAGGAGATAATTTGCTATTTAAACCATCAGTAATAAATGGTCATCAAGTTAGAAAAACGTTTGCGCATCCTTTTCTACCTTGGTATCAAGTTATGAAGGAAAACTGGGTTTTTAAAACCGCTCAACTATTTAAAAAAATGGGTTTAGTAAAAAATTCACCACTAAACAATCTATTATATAAAATTAGTATAGTTTATATAAATCCATTTCATTATGTTGATTTCATAAATAGAAAAATAAAAAGATAACATGCCTCAACCTCTTTTTTCAATTATTATCCCAATGTATAAGGTAGCTGACCATGTTACCCGATGCATAGAAAGTTTACAAAATCAAGATATTGATAAAAACCAATATGAAATCATCTGTATCAACGATGGTTCACCCGATAATTGCCAAGAAGTAGTTGAAAATCTACAAAAAAAATATTCCAATATTGTTTTAATCAATCAAGTCAACCAAGGCGTTTCTATGGCTAGAAACAATGGTATAGATATAGCCAAAGCAAAATACATTCTACCCATCGATCCCGATGATTATGTAGTACCTAACAGTCTTGGTCGAATAGCAAGTTTAGTGCAAACCAATAATTACCAAGTGTTTTATTTAGGGTTTGAAATCTTCGATGCCAACCAAAAATCAATTTGGAAAACCAATTATACAAAACAAGAAAACAAAACCTTCAATGGAGTTGAAGGTTACTTTGAAGCGCGCGGCTTTGAGGTAAAAGATCCTGACCGTTCTTGGGCAATAGTTTATGATAGACAACTCCTTAACGATTACAAAATTGATTACCCAAAAAACGTTCCTTATCTCGAAGATGGACTCTTTTTAGCAAAAGTATTTGCAGTCGCCACAAGTGTAGGATTCGATAATCAAATCTTCTATCAAAGAACAACCAGAAAAGGCTCAGCTACCAATTCCAAACTGTTCTTTTCAGAAAAAGCAATCAACGGTTTCATTCTTGCCATCAACGATATTAAAAATTTCGCAGCCAATAACAATTTAGTAAGAACCCAACAGCAGTTAGTAAATCATGTAGTAGCTAAGTTTGTTTTACTTCCAATGAGTCCTTTCATAAATAAGTTAGATTTTTTCGGATATTTAAAGATTATACGATTACTCAAGAGTAATGGAGTTAATAAAATTGAAGCAGATGGAGTTAGACAACCTTACAAAAAATTATCTTTTTCCTTCAATTTTAATAAAGTTTGGTTTTTTATTAATTATATTTATTTTATAAAATTTAGTAAATCATGAGAATACAAGATGTTATACCGGTTAAAATAAGAAAACAACTCCTAGCTTTTCATCAGAGTTTATTATGGAAAAAATCTTTTAATAATTTTAAAGAAGCTATTGATAAAGGTGAGGTACCTTCAAAAAAAGTTATAAAAAAACTCATCTATTCTTGGGGAAATCAAGGGTTTTCTGCACAAACAGATTATTTGGAAACTTGTATCAAATATACTTTAAGTACAAAAGGAAATATTATAGAATGTGGTAGTGGTTTATCAACTCTTGTAATAGGTTATATTGCTAAAGTACAAAAAAGAAAAATGATTTCTTTCGAGCATATTGATGTTTGGGCTAAAAGAGTTCAAGAAAATATAGATAATTTTCAATTAGACAACAATACAATATATGTTAGACAATTAAAAAATTATGGTGATTTCGATTGGTATGATATTACAAACATTGATTTGTCAACTTATGATTTAGTAATTTGTGATGCACCACCTTCTAATACCAAAGGAGGAAGAAGAGGATTTATTCATTTATTCAAAGAAAAATTAGAAAAAAATGCAATCATTCTAGTCGATGATACCATCAGAGAGGATGAGCAACAAATGATTGAGGAATGGAAGAAAATTTTAGACATAGAAGTTAACTTTTATGGAACTTTTGATCCTCACGCAGTCATTAGAATTAAATAAAATTAATGTCAAAAAAAATACTTTTAGTTTCAAACGGTTTCTATCCTGAAAATTCGCCTCGCTCGTTTCGCGCAACAGAGTTAGCAAAAGAATTAGTGCGACAAGGCAATCAGGTTACAGTAGTAACGCATCCTCGCCAAGGCGTAGAAACATTTTGTCAGCAACATGGAATAAAGTTCAAAAGTTTAGGCAATTTGACTTGGGCAGAACCTACTATAAAAGGTTCAGGTGTGGTCAGACTTTTTTGGAGAATAATCGTTAGAATGAGCTTACTACTTTTTGAATATCCAAAAATCCAATTAGTATTTTTAGTAAAAAAAGCATTAAAAAACGAAACAGGCTACGATGCTTTAATCTCCATTGCCGTGCCTTATCCTATCCATTGGGGTGTAGCAAGAATTTGGTCAAAAAAAATAGCCAAAGTCTGGATAGCCGATTGTGGCGATCCTTACATGGGACAAGAAAACGACACCTTCAAACCAGCTTTTTATTTCAAATGGGTAGAAAAATGGTTCTGTAAAAAAGCAGATTATTTAACCGTTCCAACCGAAAAATCAATCAATGGCTATTATCCTGAATTCCATTCAAAAATAAAAGTAATTCCTCAAGGGTTTCGTTTTGAAGATGTTCAACTTTTTACAGGCGAAAAAGACAATTCCAAAATCGTTTTTGGTTATGCGGGTATGTTCATTCCAGGAAGACGCGATCCATCTGAATTTCTAGAATTCATCAACACCGTTGAATCTGATAAACCGTTCGAATTTCATATCTACACCACAACACCTCAGTTTGTACAACCCTATATAAAAAACAACGGTAGAGTTATTTTAAAAGAGTTAGTTCCAAGAGATAAACTGCTGTTCGAATTGTCCAAAATGGATTTTATGGTCAATTTTGAAAATGTGGGCAATACCCAAACGCCAAGTAAATTAATTGATTATTTAATAATCGAAAAACCAGTGCTAAGCATCAAATATGGTGATTTGAATAAACAAGCTGTCCATCAGTTCCTAAAAGCGGATTATACCCAAAAAATGCTTTTACCCGATAGAGAACTATATAGAATTGAAAATGTAGCATCTAAGTTTACGGCATTGATACCTTAATGAAAAACGCATTATTTTATTTTATTGTTTTCCCTTTTTATGGTCTAATTCAAGCCATCAAAAACTATAGATTGTCTTGGGCAAAAAATATGGTTTGGCTGTTTGTTGTTTTTTATGGCTATACCATGTTCCGTCCAGAGTTTGCCGATAGTACTCGTTACGTTCAGTCTTTAGTAAACATGTATAATAATCCCAGAACTTGGGATGCTTTTATTTTGTCTTTTTATAGTGTTGACGAAGATAATCAAGCTACAGTAGATATTTATCAACCTTTAATGACCAACTTTGTGTCGCTCTTTACAGATAATGGAAATATTCTGTATGCTTTTTTTGGTCTAGTTTATGGTTTTTTCTTCTCCAGAAACATTTGGTTTTTAATTGATGAGTTTAAAACACAACTTCATTCTAGGTTAATATTCATTCTACTAATTGTTTTTTCATGTGTTATTGGCTTTTGGGAGTTAAATGGTGTTAGAATGTGGACTGCCGCACAAGTCTTTTTCTACGGAGCATTCGTGTTTCTATACCAAAAAAAATTCAAAGGAATGTATTTCGTTTTAGCTTCAGCGTTAATCCACTTTTCATTCTTTTTACCCATTGCAATATTTTTAACATACATCGTGTTTAAATTACCATTCAGAGTAATATATATATTCTTTGTTGCTAGTTTTTTCGCAAATGCTTTAAATATTACTTCAGTAAGTTCTTTTTTGCAAGGCATTTTGCCCGAGGTTTTGTTACCCCGTGTAAAAAGTTATACTAGTGATGAGTATGTTGAGGTTATCGATACTCTCAATCAAGGAGCTAATTGGTATATTTTATACTTTGGTAAAGTATTAAATTATACTATAGCATTTTTAATAACAGTAATTTATTTTGCTAAAAATCAAAGCTATTTAAAAGATAAATTTTTTTCTAGATTTGCCTCTTTCTCTATCTTTCTTTTAGGAGCAAGTAATTTGTTATCATCTTTGCCTTCAGGAGAACGATATTTAATCTTGGCTCAATTTTTTGGAGTAGCAGTAACCGTGCTTTTTTTTACTAAATACTATTCTTTAAATTATAAAAAAGCGGTGGCAGTTGTTTCTCCTTTTTTATTGTTTTTTATCATCATTTCATTGCGTAAATCCTTTGACACCGTTTCTGTAATGACTGTATTTACAAATCCGTTTTTAGCTTCGATTATTGATACTCCCATTGCATTGATTGATTTAATAAAATAGATATTGTGAAAAAGTTACTAAACAAAATAAAACCCCACCTAAGTGCTGCAAGAATAAATGCTTTGGGATTGAATTTAAAAAGTAAAGTAGTGATAATTGAGTCGGATGATTGGGGTGCCATTCGAACCCCTTCAAAAGAAATTTTATCTTATTTTGATCAATCGAATATTGACGTTTCCAAAAGTATTTATAAAAATGATGCTTTGGAATCTCAGACTGATTTGGAAATGTTGTTTGAGGTTCTTCAAAAACACAAAGGAAGTGATGGTCAATTTGCCGTTATAACTGCCAACAGCATAATGGCTAATCCTGATTTTGAAAAAATTAAACAAAGCGATTATCAACACTATTTTTGGGAACCGTTTTATACTACCTTTCTACGGTATCCTGAGCATCAAAATAATTTGTCTCTTTGGAAACAAGGAATAGAATTGGGTGTTTTTCATCCCCAGTTTCACGGTAGAGAGCACGTTAATATTCTTCGTTGGATGACTGCATTACAGAATAATACAGGAAAAGTCAGAGAACTATTTGGCTTTGGAACAACATTTTCAGGTGTTGGCGATTATAGTTTCATGGAATCCTTCGATTGGGATGTTCCATCCGATGTAGAAAAACACAAACAAATTATTACTGAAGGACTACAAATTTTTGAAGATACTTTTGGGTTTAAATCAAAAACCTTTATTGCTCCATGCTATAATTGGGATACAAAGTTAGAACCACTGTTGTCATCAAATGGTGTAGAATGGATACAAGGATTGCGTTCACAGTTGAAACCCACAGGTGTTTTTGATGTCTATCAACCCATAAAACATACTTTTGGTCAACAACAAAATGGCATAAAATTCAACGTTAGAAATTGTTTCTTTGAACCAAGCATGTTGCCTTCAAAAGATTGGGTAAATAGTTGTTTGGCTCAAGTTCAATCAGCTTTTATGTTTTCTAAACCTGCAGTGATTTGTTCTCACAGGATAAATTATATAGGTTTTATTAATGAAAAAAACAGACAAAGAGGTCTTAAAGATTTGGATGTACTACTAAAATCCATCCTAAAAAAATGGCCTGATGTTACATTTATATCAACCGATCAGTTGTCAAATTACGCAGACAAATTGATAAATTAGATTTTATTTTTTTGAAAGTAGCGTTTTAATCGTTAGATTCTTTTGTTCTAAATAAATTTAATTAGTTTGTGTTTTATTTATTTTGTAATCACTTCTAATTAAAAATTCATTTCACTAATCAATTAATTATTTTAATATATCATTAAAGTTATGACTCAAATAGAAAAAATTTATAGCAATGCATTAATCGAGTTTATAAAAGATAAAAATTCTTCTATTCTTGTTATTGGAGCGCAGCTAGCAGATAGAGAAGCATTTTATAATGCAGGGTTTAGTAATGTTTTACTTTCTGGATATGACGAGAGAGTATTAGAATATAAACCATATAAGTGGACCAAAGAAAATGGGATGTCAATTTCTTTCAAAGACCAATCTTTTGATTATGTTGTCACCCATTCAGTACTTCATCATATGAGCTCTCCTCACAAAGGATTAACGGAAATGTACCGTGTTGCAAAAAAAGGTGTTCTAGTCTTTGAGGGTAGAGATTCTTTTTTGATTCAAGTTGCTGAAAAACTAAATTTTACACAAAGATATGAAGTTGCTGGTTGTTATTCTACAAGTGGTGTTGATGGTACAAATATTCCAAATTACATCTATAGATGGACTGAAAGAGAGATTGAAAAAACAATAAATACCTACGCTCCGGCTTTTAAACATAAGTTTGTTTACAAACATTGGTCATTGTATCCAAATGGGCCAGATCTTTCTAGTCTAAAAAAAATAATATTGAAAGTTTTAAGACCATTTTACTTTTTATTTATAAACATATTTCCTAAACAACAAAATGGATTTATTTTTTTTATTGAAAAACCAACAATTGAGCGTTGTCTCCAGCCATGGCTTTATTTAGATAGCAACAATAAAAAATTAGAAGTTGACAAAAATTGGGTTAAAAAATATTATAGTAAGTTTAGAAACAAAAAATAATACTGAATAAAAAAAACACTCAAGTTATTTTCTATTAAAAATAATTTTGTTTAAAAATGATATTAAATTACTAATGATTAAAATAGGATTTACAGGCGATTTTTGTCCATGGCTTCGAGTGGAACAACAGTTTAAAGCCAATAATTGGAAACCTTTGTTTGAAACGGTTCAACCTTTTTTCACGCAAAACGATTTGAATATTCTTGATTTAGAATGTCCTTTAACAACTGCTAATGTTCCTATTGAAAAAACCGGTCCACACATCAAAGCACTGCCAGAAACAGCAGAAATTCTAAACCATTTAAACTGTAAAGTAGTAGCTACTGCCAACAATCATTTCAAAGATTATGGTTGGGATGGAATGAAAGAAACATACGAGACACTGACAAAACATAATATTCAATGGTTCGGAAGTGGTCAAAATTTTGACGAAGCTTCAAAAACGTTTTACTGGCAAAAAAACGATTTAAAATTTGCCTTTATCAATGTAGCCGAAAACGAATGGACAACTACAAATGACGAAACTCCAGGTTGTCATCCAATCGACTTAGTTAATGTTTTCAACCAAATTCAAGAAGCCAAAAAACAAGCTGATTTTGTAGTGGTAATTGCTCATGGCGGACACGAACATTATGAACTGCCGAGTCCAAGAATGAAAAAATGGTACCGCTTTTTTGTTGATGCTGGAGCAAGCGCTGTTATAGGACATCATACCCATATTATTTCAGGGTACGAAACCTATAATGAAGCGCCAATTTTCTACAGCTTAGGAAACTTTTGTTTCGATTGGAATGGATTGCAAAACTTGCCTTGGAATAAAGGTATGATGGTAAGTTTACATTTTGAAAAAAATCAACCTATCACTTTTGATATCGAATTCTTTACTCAAAACAATGCAGAACTAGGTTTATTTCTTCAAACAGGTGTTGATAAAGAAGTGACTCAAGCACACGTTAAACAATTAAATGAAATCATCATAAATGATTCTCTTCTAGAGCAAAAATTCAATGACTATGTTAAAACTTGGAAACCCGTTATGAACACTTGGATTCAACCTTACAAAGGAAAATACCTACCTAGTTTGTACAAAAAAGGGTTATTACCTTCAATTTTATCAAAAAATAAAATTCTATTATACTCTAATTTGATACGATGTGAATCACATAGAGATATACTTTTAGGTTCAATAGTAAAAAAAAGTTAATTATGTTTTCAGATTATATCAATCATGATTGTTATAGAGTAATTGGAAAAAAAATAACGCTTGTTAATTTCTTTAAAGCCTACAGAAATCAAGGTTTTAGATATCTTTTATTTATGCGATTGTCTCATTTTTACAGAAAAAATCTGTTTGTATATACTTTTTCGAGAATGATGATGCGCCACTATTCATATAAATTTGGCTTTCAGATTCCATCTAATACTAAAATTGGGAAAGGACTTTATTTTAGCCATTTTGGAACAGTAGTAATAAATGAAAATGTTACAATGGGAGAAAATTGTAATGTAAATCATAATGTAACTATCGGAAGACAAAATAGAGGTAGTAAAAAAGGTTCGCCTACAATAGGAAACTTCGTGTGGTTTGGAACAGGTTGCGTAGTTGTCGGAAAAATTAATATTGGAAATAACGTTTTAATAGCTCCAAATTCCTATGTTAACTTTGATGTTCCGTCAAATTCTATCGTAATAGGAAACCCAGCAAAAATAATAGAAAAAGAAAACCCAACTGAAGATTATATCAATCAAATACTTCTAAAATAAAATGTGCGGATTTACAGGATATTTTAACCTAAACAATGCTCTAGAAACCAATAATCAGGTAATTAGAGAAATGATTGCCATACAAAAACATCGTGGACCAGACGATTCAGGAATAGTTGGTATCAATACCAAAGAGAAAAACTTCGAAGAAATTAGCAGTACAACTACAGCTAATTTTTCAACGAGTAAAGATTTACTTTTTGGTTTCAACCGCTTAAGTATTCTTGATTTATCGCCCAACGGACATCAACCCATGATTAGTCCTGACAAAAAAGTCATCCTAATGATGAATGGAGAAGTCTACAATGCCTTTGACTTCAAAGACGATTTAATCAGTAAAGGACACACTTTCAAAAGCACTTCAGATACCGAAGTAGTACTTCATCTGTACCTAGAATATGGTATTGAAAAAATGGTAAAAATGCTCAACGGAATGTTTGCTTTAGCCATTTATGATTTTACTTTAGATTCGTTGTTTTTAGTCCGAGACCGTTTTGGCATCAAACCTTTATACATTCTTCAAGAAGAAAATAGAATTGCTTTTGCTTCTGAAATGAAGAGTTTTAAACCCTTACCCAATTTTAAATTCGAGGCCGATTTTAGTAGAATGGACGAGTTTCTTTTATTCAGAAATTTAATCAATACTACTTTATTTAAAAATATAGTCAATTGTACTCCGGGAACGTATTTAAAAATTAAAAACGGAACAATTTCTTCTCATACATTTTACGATATAAATTCCGAAGGAAATCAAGCCATAACTTCAAATGAAAAGGAAGTATTGGAAAAAGCTTTGCAAAAAAGTGTTTCCTCTCAAATGATTAGTGATGTTAAACTAGGTTGTCAACTTTCGGGTGGTGTTGACTCGTCTTTAGTGACCTATTTTGCGGCTCAAAACGTGGCAAAAGGAAACTTAGAAACCATATCCATAACGTTTAATAATCCTAATTTTTCTGAAGAAAAATACATTGATTATGTTGCTAAACAGCTTTCGCTAAAAGCACATAAATATGAAATGGAGGCAACGTACTATTTTGATGTTTTAGAAAAAGCCATTTGGCATTTTGAACATCCGTTAAACCATCCTAACACCATTGGTATTTATTTGTTGAGCGAACAAGCAAAAAAACATGTCACTGTTTTACTAAGTGGTGAAGGTGCTGATGAATCGCTTGCAGGTTACAGCCGTTTCATCAGAGCAAAAGAAAATAAATTACTATCCAAATCTTTTTTTGGTGGATTAAAAAGAAATAAGAATTCCGCGATTGACTATTTGAGTTATGCTTTAAATCCAGATAAAAAAATGATTATGGAAACTGCTTTTGGAAGTGTTGCAACTGCCAAAGCATTAAGGCCAAGTTTCAAACTTAGTAAAGCAATTAGCGACAGAAACAATACATTAAAAAAAGTTACTGGCGAAACTTGTCTCCGACAAAGAAAATACGAATTACTAACCTATTTGCCTGATTTGTTGATGCGTCAAGACAAAATGTCTATGGCACATTCCATTGAAAATCGTGTTCCTTTTCTTGATAATGAAATGGTAACAACCTCGTTAAATATTTCTGGAGATAAGCTAATAGCTAAGCACAAAAATAAACTAGAAGGTAAAAAAGTCTTGAAAGATATTTGCGCCGAAAAATTTGATGAAAAGTTTGCCTATCGCGATAAAATGGGCTTCGGAATTCCGTTACGGGAGTTTATGTCAACACAATTTTTTCAAAATAAATGGCAAAACGAAATTGAACCCAATTTGAAAAAAAGAAATCAATTTCAATTAGATGTAGTATCATCTTGGGTAAAAAATATAAAAACAGCAACACCAGAACAATTAGATGCCATCTGGTTGCTTCTTGGGTTTGAAGTTTGGGCTAAACAATATTTAGATTAGATGATAGCAATACACAATGATTTAAGAAAACATTTATTTCACTATTTGTGGATAGAATATTGCAAACAAAAAAATATTGCCTATAAACTTGTTGATTGTTTTGATAGTGATATTATAAATCAATTAGCAGATTGTTCATGTCTAATGTGGCATTACAATCAATCAAGCTCTATTGATATAGTAATGGCAAAACCACTCCTTTTTTCTTTAGAACAAAGTGGTTTTAAAGTTTTTCCCGACTTCAACACAGCTTGGCATTTTGATGACAAAATTGGACAAAAATATCTGCTAGAATCATTACAAATTGATTTAGTAAAAACTTGGGTTTTCTATGATACAAAAACCGCTTTATCATGGATTAACCAAACTACTTTTCCAAAAGTGTTTAAACTTCGTGGTGGCGCAGGTTCTCAAAATGTACAATTAGTAAAAACCAAAAGCAAAGCTACAGCTTTAGTCAAAAAAGCGTTTGGCAAAGGGTTTCCTGCTTATGACGGTTGGGAAAGTTTTAAAGAACGTTTTAGAAAATGGCGTTTGGGCAAAGCTGATTTTAAAGAAGTCATAAAAGGAACAGTTCGTTTAATAAAACCTCCAAGATATGCTCAAGTCATGGGTAATGAAATCAATTACCTTTACTTCCAAGAGTTTATTCCTAACAATGATTCTGATATCCGAATTATTGTGATTGATGGAAAAGCATTTGGAATTAAAAGAATGAATCGCGAAAACGATTTTAGAGCTTCAGGTAGTGGTTTTATTCTTTATGAAAAGGAACAAATTGATGCCGTTTTTGTAAAAGCAGCTTTCGAAATAAATAAAAAAATAAAAGCTCAATGCATCGCCTATGACTTTGTTTATGGGAAAAATAACAAACCTTTATTGATAGAAATCAGTTATGGTTTTGCTAATGCAGGTTACAACGACTGTCCTGGTTATTGGGATGAAAACATGAATTGGTACGAAGGAAAATTCAATCCTTATGGTTGGATGATCGATTTAATGCTAAAAAATGGAAAATAAATCCGTTTGTTTTGTTATTCATTCGCTTCAAGCAGGAGGAATGGAAAGAGTAATGTCTGAATTGGTAAATTATTTTTCAGCAACAAAAAAATATCAAGTGCATCTTGTGCTTTATGGAATTAAAAGAGAAGTGTTTTATCCCATAGCAAACGATATTATAGTGCATAGACCAAGTTTTGAATTCGATAATTCAAAAAGATTGATGTCAACACTAAAAACGATCCATTTTTTAAGAAAAACAATCAAACAAATAAATCCAATCGCCGCTTTATCCTTTGGAGAACGTTGGAATAACTTGGTATTGTTGGCATTATATGGTTTAAAAACACCTGTTTTTGTATCCGATAGAGCACAACCCGATAAACCATTGGGCTTCAAAGATGATACCTTAAGAAAGTGGTTGTACCCAAGAGCAAAAGGTGTAGTGGTGCAAACCTCAAAAGCCTTGTCTATTTTTCAAAAAATGTACAAGCAATCCAATTTTAAAGTAATTGGAAATCCAATCAGAGCAATCGAAAATCAAAATCTTGAAAAAGAAAATTATGTTTTAATGGTTGGTCGATACATTAAATCAAAACAGCAAGACGCATTGATTAGAATATTTGCCAAAGTAAACGCTCCCAATTGGAAACTAATCCTTTTAGGATACGATCATTTGCAACAAGCGAACCAAGCCAACTGGGAAAAATTAGCTGAAGATTTAGGAATTAGAGACAAAGTTATTTTTACAGGCAAGCAAGCTAATGTAGAGGAATATTATGGTAAGTCTAAAATTTTTGCTTTCACCTCCAGTTCCGAAGGTTTTCCTAATGTAATTGGCGAAGCCATGTCGGCAGGATTACCTGTTGTAGCTTTTGACTGTGTTGCTGGTCCAAGCGATTTAATTACCAATGATACAAATGGATATTTAATTCCTTTAAATAATGAGGAATTATTTGTTCAAAAACTGAAATACTTAATTGACAATCAGTCAACAATAGAAGATTTTGGTAAAAATGCCAAAAACAGTATGGCTCAATTTGAATTGAACTATATTTGCAAGCAATATGAAGAATTTATAATTCCATCAAAATAAATAGAAAAATGAACATCCTGATTATAGGTTCCAAAGGATTTATCGGCAATCATGCTCTAAACTATTTTAAGCAAAAAAACGATACAGTTTATGGATGTGATGTGGTTACGGATTATGTGGATGAGAACTATTTTCAAATCGATGTAACAAATTCGGATTATCAAATTATTTTTGAGAAAAATAAATTTGATGTCTGTATAAATTGTTCTGGAGCAGCAAGTGTACCACTTTCGTTAGAATTTCCTTTGAAAGATTTTTATCTAAACACCTTAAATGTATTTAAAATTCTAGATGCCATTCGACTACATCAACCCAATTGTAAATTTATAAATCTTTCTAGTGCAGCTGTTTATGGAAATCCAGAGCGATTGCCAATAGAAGAGACGTTTGTGTCAAAACCATTATCACCTTATGGTATTCATAAAATGCAAGCAGAACAGGTTTGTAATGAGTTCAACCATTTTTACAATCTAAAAACGTGCTCAGTCCGAATATTCTCTTGTTATGGTAATGGGTTAAAAAAACAATTGTTATGGGATTTATACCATAAGTTTCAATCGAATAAAACTATTGAGTTATTTGGAACGGGTAATGAAACTCGCGATTTTATACATGTTCAGGATGTAGTTACCGCATTAGATTTAATTATTCAAAACTGTACCTTTGAAAACGACATCATTAACTTGGCAAACGCTGAGGAATATAAGATTAGTTATATTGCTCAACTCTTTAGTTCATTTTTAAATCCAAATGCAGAAGTAACCTTTAATAATATTACAAAACTTGGTGATCCATTAAATTGGAAAGCCGATATTTCGAAATTAGAAAAATTAGGTTATTCAAAATCAATATCTATTGAAAATGGAGTGGAAGATTATATTAAATGGGTACAAAAATTAAAATAATCTAATTTTAGTAATGGACAACAACAAGTTTCGATTAGGTTTTTTATTCAATTTTAATCCAAAATGGACTGGAGGAATTATCTATTTAGTTAATTCAATCAGAATTTTAAACTTTTTAGAAGATAAAGATAAACCTAAAGTAGTAGTATTTTACAGCCCAAGTTTACAACAATATATAGACGAGATTAATTATCCTTACATGGAATTGGTTCCGCATCAATTTCCAACAGTTTATAAAGGATTTATGCAGTCATTTCTTAAAATGAAAAATGTATTTGTACATGATTTGGTTGTTGTTCATAAATTGGATGCTGTTTTTCCAATGCACGATTATCCCGTTAAAAGTAATTTAAACGCCAAGTTAGTATCTTGGATTGCAGATTTACAGCATTTTTATTATCCACAGTTCTTTACCAAAACTAAAATTCTTGAACGAAATGCTAGAATTAGATTTATTCTAAGAAACTCAAAAGATTTGGTAGTATCAAGTCATGCTGTAAAAAACGACTTTATAAAGTTTTTCAAAATGCCTTCTTCTTTAAGAGTTCATGTGTATCACTTTGTATCAATTATTGAAGGATTACCTTCAATGACCTACGAAGAAATCAGAGATAAATACAAGCTAGAAGATAATTATTATATGATTAGCAATCAGTTTCACAAACATAAAAACCATAAAGTGGTTTTTGAAGCCATTGCACAATTAAAGAAAAAAGGAGTCGAAGTTTGTATAGGTATTACGGGTCGTTTTCCAGAGCAACCCGATTCACCTTATATTCAAGAACTACATGATATTATAAATAAAAATGATTTAAAACAAAATATCAAATTTTTAGGTTTGATACCTCGTGGCGACCAGTTATTACTAATGAAATATTCAAAAGCTATAATTCAACCAAGTTTATTTGAAGGTTGGAGTACGGTTATTGAAGATGCAAAATCATTACAAGTTCCAGTTATTGCGGCTAATTTAGATGTAAATATTGAACAGCTTGAAGAGTTAGGTACTTACTTTGAACCTCATAATGTAGAGAAACTGGTCTCCATCATGGAAAAATATCCAAATAGAGATTTTTCAAAACAAATTTACGATAGCTACGAAAATAGAATGAAACAAGCAGCATACGAGCTACTTTCTGTTTTTAAATAAAATAATGATGAATAAAAATTACAAAATATACATTGCCGGTCACAAAGGAATGGTAGGAAGTGCTATTTGGCGCGCTCTTGAAAGTAAAGGATATACTAACCTAATAGGACAAACCAGCAAAGAGTTAGATTTAAGAAATCAACAACACGTTCAAGCTTTTTTTCAAAGCGAAAAGCCAGATGTTGTTATTGATGCAGCTGCCAGAGTAGGAGGAATATTAGCCAATAATAACTTTCCTTATACATTTTTGATGGAAAACATGCTAATACAAAACAATCTAATTCAAACTGCCCTAGATACTGATGTGAAAAAGTTTGTTTTTTTAGGAAGTTCTTGTATTTATCCAAAGCTTGCACCACAACCTTTACAAGAGGAATGCTTATTAACCTCGTCGCTTGAACCCACCAATGAATGGTATGCAATAGCAAAAATTTCTGGAGTAAAAGCTTGTGAGTCCATTAGAAAACAATTTAATAAAGATTTTGTTAGCTTAATGCCAACAAACTTATATGGTTCCAATGATAATTTTGATTTGCAAACGTCACATGTTTTACCTGCTATGATTCGTAAATTCCATGAGGCAAAAAACAACAATAACCAGCCAGTAACGCTTTGGGGTTCAGGAATACCCATGCGTGAGTTTCTTCATGTTGATGATATGGCTGATGCAGTAGTTTTTGCACTTGAAAATCAGTTAGATGAACATTTGTATAATATTGGAACAGGAATAGATTTGACTATTAGAGAATTAGCAGAATTAATTCAAAAAATAGTTGGACATCAAGGCGAAATTGTTTGGGATAGTTCAAAACCAGACGGAACACCAAGAAAATTAATGGATGTTTCAAAAATGAAAAACATAGGATGGAGTGCTACAATTTCTTTAGAAGAAGGAATTAAAGCTACCTATCAATGGTTTTTGGAAAACGAACATTCTTTTAAAGAAGTTAAAATATAATAAAAATTATAATAAAAATGAAAACGGCATTAATAACAGGAATTACAGGTCAAGACGGTGCATATTTAGCCGAATTATTACTTGAAAAAGGATACATGGTTCACGGAATAAAAAGACGTTCATCACTTTTTAATACGGATAGAATTGACCATTTGTATCAAGATCCACATGCAAAAGATATTCGTTTAAAGTTGCATTATGGAGATATGACTGATTCTATGAATTTAACACGAATTATTCAAGAAGTACAGCCAGATGAAATTTATAATTTAGCAGCTATGTCGCATGTTAAAGTAAGTTTTGATACTCCAGAATATACTGCAAATGCTGACGGAATAGGAACTTTGAGATTATTAGAAGCTGTTCGATTATTGGGTTTACAACATAAAACTAGAATATACCAAGCTTCAACTTCGGAGTTGTATGGATTGGTTCAAGCCGTTCCTCAGTCGGAAACAACACCTTTTTATCCTCGTTCTCCTTATGCTGTTGCAAAAATTTATGCCTATTGGATAACCGTAAATTATCGCGAAGCTTACAATATGTATGCTTGTAATGGTATTTTGTTCAACCACGAGTCACCGTTACGTGGTGAAACTTTCGTGACACGTAAAATTACCAGAGCAGTCGCTAAAATAGCTTTGGGATTACACAGTGATTTGTATATGGGTAATCTTGATGCTCAACGTGATTGGGGACATGCCAAAGACTATGTTGAAGCCATGTGGCGTATTTTACAACAAGATACTGCCGAAGATTATGTAATTGCTACAGGAATTACAACTCGTGTTCGCGATTTTATAAAGATGGCATTTAACGAAGTTGGTTTTGTTATCCGTTTTGAAGGTGAAGGTGTAAACGAAATAGGCGTTTTAGAATCTATTGATGCTGATAAATACAAAGTTGCCATGGGTAATGAATTCAATGTAAGCGAAATTCAATTACCTAAAATTGGTGACGTAATCGTAAAAGTGGATCCAAAATATTTCCGACCAACTGAAGTAGATTTATTGATTGGTGATCCAACAAAATCTAAAACTAAATTAGGTTGGCAACCAAAATATGATTTAAAAATGCTAGTGGAAGAAATGATTAGCTCCGATGTAAAATTGTTTCAAAGAGATATTCATTTGGTAGCTGGTGGTCACAAAATTTTACGTCAAGCTGAATAATATCATAACAAGATTTATCCATTAATGGGAAAAATTAAAGACAGAAAAATTGTAGTTGTTAACCAAGCGTCCAATTATCTTACTGTTGGTTTTTGTAATGCCTTTGCCGATAAATTTGAAAGTGTCTCACTTGTAACTGGGAGTATTCATATACAAGGCGAAGAACTTTCAAAAAATGTAACGGTAACCTATATTAATAAATGGGTAGAAAGACCAGCAAGAAAAAAGTTTACGTCTTATGTTATTGCTTGCTTAAAAATCTATTGGTTATTGTTGACTAAATATAGAAAACATGAAGTGTTTTTTGTTTCCATTCCACCAATGGGATATTTGTTAAATTTATTGGTTTCAAATCGTTTCAGTATGGTCGTTTGGGATGTTTATCCAGATGTTTTTAAAATTACTGGAATGAAAGAAACCCATTGGATGTATAAAACATGGGCATCTTTAAACAAAAAATCTTTTAATAAAGCATTCCGTTTATTTACTATTGGTAATAAAATGGCCGACTTATTAGAAGTCTATGTCTCAAGAAAAAAACTCATCATTCAGCCCATTTGGTCTATTTTTCAAGCTAATGAACGAGTAGTAAAAGAGGAAAATCCATTTATTAAAGAACATAACCTTCAAAATAAATTCATTATCCAATATTCGGGAAACATTGGTTTAACTCACAAAGTTGAGGTTGTAGTAGAAATTGCCGAATTATTAAAAGATAATCCAAATATTGTTTTTCAAATTATTGGTCGTGGTCCACGAGTTCCAGCGTTACAAAAAATGGTTGAGGAAAAGAATTTGCCAAATTGTATGTTTCTTCCCTTTCAAAGTGATGAAATGTTTCCGTTTTCACTTTCTGCTGCCGATTTAGGTATTGTGATTTTAGATGAATTAACGTCAAAAGGAAGCGTTCCAAGTAAATCATATAATTTAATGAGTTATGGAATTCCATCAATTTATATAGCCGGCGAAGACTCAGAACTCCATGATTATGCGCAGAATTTCAACGCAGCAAAATGCTTCACAGAAAGAGAATTAAATAAAGCGAAAGAGTTTATTTTACAAATTTCAACCAATGAACAGCAGTGGAATGAAATGTCCAATAATGCAATGAATACTTCAAAACTCTTTCGTAGAGATAATGCCGATAAATTTGTAGAACTGTATTTAAAAGAGTAAATTGATAAAAAGAATTTTACATACCGTTTTTGCTAATCTTAAAAATAGTTTTGGTTGGAAAACCAATAGAAAAATTATAGTCTTTTCTGTTGACGATTATGGTAATGTTAGATTAAATTCTAAAGCTGCTAGAGCAAACTTAGATAAAGCTGGAATGAAGATTTACTCTCGCTTTGACGCTTTGGATACTTTAGAAACCAAGCAAGATTTGGAGCAACTTTTTGAGGTTCTAAATTCGGTAAAAGATAAAAATGGCAGAAATGCAGTATTCACACCATTTGCATTGCCTTGTAACATTAATTTTGAAAAAGTAGAGGAAAATAATTTTCAAAAGTTTGAATATGAAACGCTACCTGAAACCTACTCAAAGTTAGCCATAGAACAACCTGAAGCTTATTTTGGTGCCTGGGAAAAATGGCAAGAAGGAATTCAAAAAGGATTTTTAAAACCGCAATTTCACGGAAGAGAACATGTAAATTTATCTATCTTTAATGATAAATTGAAAAACAAAGACGAGCAGATAATAACAGCTTTAAAAAATAAATCATACACTAGTATTTCGGACGATGATTATCCAACAAAATCTAGTTTTGCTGCTTTTGATTTTTGGGATGTTTCTGAAAATCAAAATTTAAAATCAATAGTTATTGATGGATTGCAAAAATTTGAAGAAGTTTTTGGATACAAAAGCAACTATTTTACACCGCCAGTTTTTAATATTCATCATTCGTTATTTCCAACATTAAAGCAAAATGGCGTTAATTTTATTGATTTAGCATTGTATAGAAAAGAACATCAAGGTTTTGGTAAATATAAAAATTCGCTCAATTATACAGGAAAAAAAACCAATGAAGGGTTAACGATTATGGTTAGAAACGTAGTTTTTGAGCCTACTGAAGATAGAGGAATTGATTGGATAGATTTTACTTTAAAGCAAATTGAAACTGCTTTTAGATGGAATAAACCAGCCATAATAAGTTCACATAGAGTAAATTTTTGTGGACATATTGATGAAAAAAATAGAGAAAAAGGTTTAAAATCTTTAGAAAGTTTACTGCAAGAAATTGTAAAAAAATGGCCCGATGTAGAGTTTATGTCAGCCGACGAATTAGGAAATTGTATTGTAAAAAAGTAAAATGAAACGATTTTTATATTTAGGATATTACTTAAAGCAAATGGATTGGAAAAAATTCAATTTGTTTTTAAATTTTGCTAGTGAGCAAACTAATAAAAATAAAGTTGTATTACTTTTTGATGCACTTTTATCGGTTTTTAAATACAATATTTCATTGTTAGAATATTTTCAGTTTCGTTTTTTTGAAAAAAATAAGCAAGAACGAACTACTTGGGCTGGAACTGGTTATATGTTTGAATATCAGTTAAAAATGAATCCCAAGTCTGAAAGACATATTTTAGACGACAAAAGAAAGTTTTATCAAGAATACAAAGATTTTTTTATTCATAAAGTTGCCACTCTTGACGAGTTAAATAAACATCCTGAAATTGCTAATGCTATGTTAGCTAATCCTTCTGGAAAAATTGTCTTTAAAGTTGCCGATGGAAAATGCGGTATAGCGGTTCAAGTCGAAAAAGCCAACCAATATGATTCTAAAACCATAATTAGTTTTATGGAAAAAAATAAATTTGATATGGTTGAAGAGTTTATCATTCAACATAGTGAACTAAATAAATTATCTCCATCTGGGGTAAATACAGTTAGGATTTTTACTCAGTTGGATAAAAATAATGAAGTGATTTTATTGGGTTGTCGTCAGCGAATATCAGTTAATTCAAGCGTTGATAATATGGCTGCAGGAAATATGGCTGCAATTATTGACGAACATTCAGGAAAAATTATTGATTCAGGAGTTTATAGTGATATTACTAAAAATGAAGAAACTATACATCCAATTACAGGAATTTCAATAATTGGTTTTCAGGTTCCTTTTTGGAATGAAACTGTAGCTATGGTTAAAAAAGCAGCAAAATTACATCCTCAAAATCGTTCAATAGGTTGGGATATTGTCATAACAGAAAATGGTCCAGGTTTTATTGAAGGTAATCACGATTGGTGTAAATTATTATGGCAACTACCAGCAAAAAAAGGATTGAAACATCTTATTGAACCATTTAACAAATAGTTTCATGTATCGTAAGTTTTTTAAAAGATTATTAGACATAGTAATTTCAATCAAAGTTTTGGTTTTAACCTCTCCGATAATTCTTGTTGCCTATTTAATTCTGTTGTACCAAAACAAAGGAAAAGTATTTTTCTTTCAAGAGCGACCAGGATTGCATCAAAAAGCTTTTAACATCATAAAGTTTAAAACTATGACTGATGCAAAAGATGAAACAGGAAAGCTTTTACCCGATAATCAAAGAATTACTAAAGCAGGCAAAATTATCAGGAAATTATCGATTGATGAATTACCACAATTGATAAATGTTTTAAAAGGCGATATGAGTTTAGTTGGGCCAAGACCATTGTTGTTCAAATACATACCATTATATTCTGAAGTACAGTTGCGTCGCCACGATGTTCGACCAGGAATTACGGGTTGGGCACAAGTTAATGGAAGAAACTCTATCAGTTGGACAAAAAAGTTTGAACTAGATGTTTATTATGTGGAGAATGTTTATTTTATTTTTGATTTACAAATATTATGGAAAACATTCATAAAGGTAATTAAAACAGAAGGTGTAAACCAAAGTGATATTCGTCCGATGCAACCTTTTGACGGAACAAATTAGTACTTATGGAAAAGCAAAAACTCTTGATAATTGGCGCAGGAAGTGTTGGTAAATTTATTGCCTACAACATTGAAAATTTTACTCAATCCTTTGAAATAATTGGTTTTTTGGACGATGATATCACTAAGCACAACCAAATAATAGCAGGTTTTCCAGTTTTGGGATCGGTTGAAAAACTGAATGACTTTTCAGGAAAAGAAATAGCATTGGTTTTAGGAATAGCATTTCCAAAAGTAAAAAAAGATTTGTTCGAAAAATACCTGCATTTATCTTTTGATTTTCCTTCATTTATTTCCAAAAACGCTTGGATTTCAAATGAAGTTTCTGTTGGGAAAGGAAGCATTATTTATCCAGGAGTTTCAATAAATTATGAGACATCAATAGCCGATTTTGTTGTAATCAATATGAATTGCGCCATAGGACATAACTGTTCTATAGGTAAGTTTTCATCACTTTCACCAAGCGTTAGTTTAGGTGGAAATACCCAAATCGGAAATAATGTTGAATTAGGAATTGGTGCTTCAACCCTACAAACTGTAGTTGTTGAAGATGATGCAAAAGTTGGAGGAAAAGCAATGGTAGTAAAAAACGTTGCTAAATCAACAGTTGTTATTGGAATTCCAGCAAAAGTCAAATAATTTACAAAATTGATAAAACGTCTTTTCGATATTTTTTTTTCATCATTTATTCTAATAACTTTTAGTTGGTTGATTCTTATTTCCTACATTATTACTAGTATTCAAACCAAATCCAATGGAATTTTTGTTCAACAGCGAATTGGTCAACATGGAAAGTCATTTTCTGTTCTCAAACTAAAATCAATGTATCCCAAAAAAGAGAAAGTGACTTCTTTTGGACAGATTATTCGTCGTTATAAAATTGATGAATTACCACAGTTTTTAAATGTTTTGTTTGGACAAATGAGCATTGTTGGTCCAAGACCAGACATTGCGGGTTATTATGATTTATTAGAAGGAGAAGAACGAAAATTATTAGAACTTAAACCAGGAATTACTAGTGAAGCATCAATAAAATATAAAGACGAAGAATATATTTTAAGTCAACACGAAAATCCAAAGTTATACAACGATACCGTTATTTTTCCAGATAAAATAAAAATGAACTTAGATTATTATTACAAACAATCATTTATTTTGGATGTCAAAATAATTTTGAAAACAATTAAAAATTTAATTAGCTAAACTAATTTGCTACTATGAATAATTCAAAAATTTGGCTATCATCACCTCACATGGGAGGAAATGAACAGCAATTTGTAAATGAAGCATTTGAAACCAACTGGGTTGCACCACTCGGACCAAACGTTACCGGTTTTGAAACCGATTTGGAAGCCTTTTTAGGAAGTGATTCTCAAATTGCCGCACTAAGTTCAGGAACAGCGGCTATTCATTTAGGACTAATTTTGTTAGATGTTCAAGCGGGAGATGAAGTAATTTGTCAAAGTTTTACTTTCTCTGCATCAGCAAATCCAATTCTTTATCAAGGTGCAACTCCTATTTTTGTTGATAGCGAAGAAGAGACATGGAACATGTGTCCAATAGCTCTTGAAGAAGCAATTATTAACAGAATTGAAAAAGGAAAAAAACCAAAAGTTATTATTGCAGTTCATCTATATGGAATGCCATTTAAAGTAAAAGAAATTAGAGCAGTTGCCAATAAATATCAAATTCCAATACTTGAAGATAGTGCAGAAGCCTTAGGTAGTACTTATCACGGACAAAAATGTGGAACATTTGGCGATATCGGTATTTTGTCTTTTAATGGAAATAAAATAATCACGACCTCTGGTGGCGGAGCTTTAGTAACAAAGTCAAAAGAAGTAAAAAATAAAACCGTTTTTTTGGCTACTCAAGCTCGAGACAATGCACCGCATTATCAACATTCTCACATTGGGTATAACTACAGATTAAGTAATATTTCAGCTGGAATAGGTAGAGGTCAAATGCAAGTTTTAGAAAAACATATTGGCTTGCGAAGAAGTATGCATCAATTTTACCATGATTATTTTGAAACAATTCAAGGTGTTACGGTTTTAAAAGAGTCTAATGAGAATATTTATTCAAACCATTGGTTATCTTGTATTGTTATAGATGCAAATGTCTTGGGAAAAACAACTGAAGATTTGCGTTTAGCGCTAGAAGCTGAAAATATCGAGTCTCGACCATTATGGAAGCCAATGCATTTACAACCTATTTTTTTAATTTATCCTTATTATGGCAAATCGGTTTCTGAGAATCTTTTTGCAAACGGATTATGTTTACCATCGGGTTCTAATTTATCTGAAAATGAGAGAAATAGGATTTTAAATGTTTTTAATCGTTTTTTTTAAAAATAATAGCTTAGGTGTTAAAAATATCTTAAATTTGTTAAACACAAATTAGAGTATGATTAAATACATTACTAGAGAATTAAGGTCGAATATATTTAATAAAAAGTTCCAAAACATTGGCTATTTGCCGCGTTGGATAATATTTGCTATTGACGTAACAATAGTTGCAGTGGCATCTATAGTTACATATGTAATTATTGATAATCTTTCAGTTAAGTTTGATAGTTATTTTGAAAGACCAGTCAGTAGTTTAATTATTGTTCTTACACATGCTATATTTTTTATGGCTTTTAGAACTTATGCGGGTATTATCAGACATTCAACTTTTATTGATGGTGTAAAATTATTAGTTGCTTCTACTTGTGCTTACTTTTTACTGTTAACGACAAATTATATATTTTTCTTTACAGTAAATATTAGAATGTTTTTACCAACAGCGTTATTCATCACCTACGTAATTTCATTTTTACTATTGTTTTTATTTAGAATTTTGGTAAAAAATGTTTTTGAAACCTATTTGCAAACAGGAGATAAAAATAAATTAATCAAAGCCGTAATTTTTGGTGCCGATGCTAATGCTATATCCGTTGCCAATGCATTAAAAACAGAAAAACCATCTCGATTTAAACTCATAGCCTTTATTGATAAATTTAATCAAGTCAAGACTTCCAAGAGTATTTTAGATTTACCAATTGTAAATCAAATTAAAAGTGTTCATGTTATTCTCAGAAGCTTAGGAGCTGAAGCGCTTATTATTGCAGAAAAAAGCTTAACTAAAGAAGAAACAATTGCTCTGGTTGAAGAATGTATAGAATATAATTTTAAAGTTTACACAGTTCCTCTTATAACCGATTGGGAAGACCAAAAACAAATTTCTAATCAATTAAAGAATTTTGATATTGAAGATTTATTAGAACGAAAACCTATCGTTTTAGATAATAAAAGTATCTCTTCGCAAATAAAAAATAAAACCGTTTTGATTACTGGTGGCGCTGGCTCAATTGGTAGCGAAATAGTAAGACAAATAATAAATTATGAACCAAGTAATTTAATTATTCTAGATCAAGCCGAGTCTCCATTACATAATTTGAAACTAGAAATAGCTGAAATATCAAAAAAAATAAATGTAAAAACTATCATTGCTGATATTAGAGACTATTCAGTTATCGAAAAAGTTTTTGAAACATTTCAACCAAATTTTGTTTATCATGCAGCCGCATATAAGCACGTTCCATTAATGGAAGATAATCCTTCGCAAGCAGTATTGACAAATATTGTAGGAACAAAAAATTTAGCAGATCTTTCAAGTATATTTAACGTTGAAAAGTTTGTGATGATTTCAACAGATAAAGCAGTTAATCCAAGCAGTGTAATGGGAGCAAGCAAAAGGATAGCTGAGAAATATGTTCAATCATTTAATTTTAAACTACTAGAAAAATCCAATTCAACAACAAAATTCATTACTACTCGATTTGGAAACGTTCTTGGTTCTAACGGTTCAATTGTTCCACTTTTTACAAAACAAATCCAACAAGGTGGACCAATTACAATAACTCATCCAGAAATAATTAGATATTTTATGACAATTCCCGAAGCTTGCCAACTGGTTTTAGAAGCCGGTGCAATGGGAAATGGAGGTGAAATTTATATTTTTGATATGGGAAAACCTGTTAAAATTATAGACTTAGCTAATAAAATGATACGATTAGCTGGTTTTACTCCAGATAACGAAATAAAAATTAAGATTATAGGATTAAGACCCGGAGAAAAGCTTTATGAAGAACTTCTAAATGATACAAGTAAAACACTTCCAACACACAACGAAAAAATCATGATTGGTCAAGATAAAGTTGACTATTTCGAGGAAGTTAACTCATTAATAGAAGATTTAATTTTAGTTTCAAAAAATGGAAATAATCAAGAAATTGTTTCTCTAATGAAAAGAATTGTTCCAGAATTTAAAAGTATGAATTCAGTTTTTGAAACCTTGGATGTTTAATTAACCCAATTTTCTAGAAATAAATATATCTTTGTCTCCAATTAATATAACTTAACAATGCGTTATACATCGTTTTTCCTCCTTTTTATTTTGTTACAATCCTGCGCTTCAAGAAAAAATGTAGCTTATTTACAAGATGTAAATAATAACTCAAATTCCCAAACCGAAGCTAATTATGAACCAGTACTTAAAAATGATGATTTATTAAGTATTATTGTATCAGCTAATGATCCTGAAATTACCTATATGTTTAATATTCCTCAAATTCAAGGAAGTTATAAAGTAAACGAAAACCAAGATGGAATTAAAACCTACCTTATAGATACAAAAGGTGAAATTGAATTTCCAGTTATAGGTAGAATTAAGTTAGCAGGTTTAACTAGAACTCAAGCAATTGATAAGTTAGCAGAAAAAATTAAGCCTTACATTACCAATCCTACGATAAACTTAAGAATTCTTAACTATAAAATATCCGTTCTGGGAGAAGTTAATAAAGCTGGTAATTATACAATTAATAGTGAAAGAATTACTTTGTTAGAGGCAATTGCCAATGCAGGAGATTTAACAATTTATGGTAGAAGAGATAATATTTTAATCATCAGGGAAAAAGATGGTAAAAAGACCTATAACCGCATCGATATTACAAAATCAGATTTTATTAATTCAGATTTTTATTATCTAACACAAAATGACGTTGTAATTGTAGAACCAAATAAAACAAGAGTGAATTCCTCTGCCTTTGGACCTAATATTACGGCTACTATATCAGCATTGTCTGTTATAGCTACAATTATTTTATTATTAACAAGGAATTAAAAATGAAAGAAAATAATTCATTTCAACATAAACTTCAAGATGAAAGTATAAATTTAAGAGAACAGCTTGAAAGTTATATAAAGCATTGGCCTTGGTTTGTTTTTTCAGTTATAATTTCATTGTTGTTTGCTTTTATGTATTTAAGATATACGCAACCACAATACAAATCTGTAGCTACAATATTGGTTAAAGATGATAGAAAAGGTAATTTGCAGTCAGAACTATCAGCTTTTAACGAATTAGGTTTAATGAATGTTAAAAATAACGTTGATAATGAAATTGAAATAATTAAGTCAAGAAGTGTTATAGAGTCGGCAGTCAAAGCATTAAATTTTAATGTGTCTTTTTTGACTGAAGGAAGAGTAAAAACTATAGAGCTTTATGAAAATAGCCCTATTGAAGTATCATTTTTTGAAACCAATGATGATTTTTACAAAAGAGGACAATCGTTTTTAGTGAACTACAAAAATGAAAATTCATTCGATTTAAAATCATTAGACAATAAATTAATTGGTACCTATAAATTTGGAGCCATTATAAACTTACCAAATGCGAAAATGGTAATTACAAAGAGAACAATTACTCATAATTTTGAAAAAAAGGAATACTCAATTATTTTAAGAATTAGTCCTTTAGATCAAGTTGTACAGAGCTATAAATCTAGAGTTTCCGTTGCTCCTTTAAGTAAAAACTCCAGTGTTGTTGAATTAACATTAAATGATCCTGTACCTAATAAAGCAGCTGATTTTTTAAATGCTATGATTGAAATTTATAATCAAGATGCTATTGATGACAAGAATTTCATCTCAAAAAACACTCAAAAATTTATTGATGAACGATTAAAATACATAACAGGAGAGTTGGGTGATGTAGAAAAAGCTGGTGAAAACTATTTGAAATCAAATAAATTAACTAGTATAGCTAATAATGCAGAAACTTTTCTTGAAAATTCTGTTGAATTTGAGAAAGAATTGATTTTAACAGAAACACAAATAAAAGTAGTAAAGTCAATGATTGACTACTTAAATTCCTCTGCAAAAGATGCAATTATACCTAACAATATAATTCCTTCAACAAATGAAAACTCAATAAATACCGGTGATTTGATTAATCAATACAATAGTTTTGTTAATCAAAGAAATAGAAATCTAGAAAACGGAGGAACAGAAAAAAATACTACAGTCATCAATTTGAATAATAAAATTGATGATATGAGAAAAAGTATTAAAGAAAGCTTAAATAGGTTATCGGCTTCTTTAAAAATTAAAAAAAATGAACTCCAATTGCAAGATAATATTACCAACAGTAAAATATCTGAAATACCAAGACAAGGAAGAGAATTTAATAGTATTGAAAGACAACAAAAAATTAAAGAAACATTATATTTATACCTACTTGAAAAAAGAGAAGAGGTTGGAATAACACTAGCAATCACAGCACCAAATGCTAAAATTATTGATTCTGCTATTCCTGCAAAATCACCATTTTCACCAAATACAAGATTAGTTCAACTTTTTGCTCTTTTAGCAGGTTTATTAATACCTTTTCTAGTAATATTTATACATGATTTTCTTGATACTAAAGTCAAAAACAGAAAAGATGTTGAACAAGTTGTAACAATACCATTTTTAGGAGATATCCCAGCATCCGAAAGTAATGATAAAATCATCGAAGTAAACAGTCGTTCAAGTTCTGCTGAAGCAATTAGAATGATTAGAACGAACCTTGATTTTATTCTAGGTAATATTAGTGATGAAAAATGCAAAACAATATTTGTAACCTCTTCTATTCCAAAAGAAGGTAAAACTTTTGTTTCCATAAATCTAGCATCAACAATTGCTTTGACTTCAAAAAAAGTATTAATTATTGGTTTAGATATTAGAAATCCTAAGCTCAATGAATATATCAACTTGCCAGCAAAAGGATTAACTAATTATTTAGCTAGAAACGAAAACAATATAAATGAGTACATTGTTAAAGTAGAAAATTTTGAAAATTTTTATGCACTACCATCTGGTGTAATTCCACCTAATCCAGTAGAATTACTTAGCAATAACAAAATAAACGTATTATTTGATGAATTGAAAAAAGAATATGATTATATCATAGTCGATACACCACCAGTTAGCTTGGTAACAGATACACTTTTAATAGCAAAAAATGCTGATGCTTTCATATACGTCATTAGAGCAAATTATCTAGACAAAAGAATGCTTGGATTTATTGAAGATTTATATCAACAGAAAAAACTACCTAACTTATCATTAATTTTAAATGATACCGATTTAAAGAAATCCTATGGATATGCTTATGGATACGGTTATGGATATGGATATGGTATGGAAATTGAAAATAAATCTTGGAAAGACAAATTTTTTAAGAGAAAATAGAATTCATTAAAATAACCTTTTCAAGTTCTTTAGTACTTTTTATCTCTATTTTTCTTTCAAAAGCTTTGATATGATTTTCATGGTGAATATCACTACCAACAAAATCATACATGTTATTTTTTAAAAGTTTTTCAGTCTGTTTGCCTACAATTTCACCATAATAATTAACAGTTGATAAAAGGTTTAACTGAAACAGACATCCAGAATTTTTTAATTTTTCAAATTCTTTATAATTATTAATATAAAAAGTATAACGTTCAGGATGTGCCAAAATTGGTTTGTAACCACACAGTTGAATCTCAAAAATAATGTCATATAATTGAATAGGCGGACTCAAGTAAGACATTTCAATTAGAATATAATTCTCTTTTAATGTTAAAAGTTTTTCGGTGTTCAATCGTTTAAAAAAATAAGAGTCTAACATATACTCTGCGGCTACATTAAAATTACTTTTTTCTATTGTATCTTTTATCAATGCAGAAGTCTCAATATGTTTATCAATAATAGTGTTTTCATTGTTGTCCCAAATATTTGTTATAATATGTGGTGTAGTTATAATTTTAGTGAATCCTATTTCTTTCATTTTAGAAATTAAAAAAATAGTTTCATCAATGTTTTTTGCTCCATCATCTATTCCTGGTAATAAATGAGAATGAATATCAACAGTACCGCTAGAAATTAAATCCTTTAAATAAGGTTTGCTTTTAGAAAAGAATAACAATTTTTCAAAATTTTAAATAAGTGTAAAACTATAATTTTTTTCCTTTAATGAGTGTAATTATACAGTTTTAATTATCATTTTCATTAAATGACTACCTCGAATTTATATATTTGCAAAGTTATTAAATCCTACAGCAATATTTAATTATATATAATGAAAAATATAAATCCATCTCATGATTGGGATTTAATTATTAAAGGGAAAACATCGCTTTTTGATGTTAGATTCAAAGATTTGTGGCATTATCGAGATTTGTTGTTGCTATTTGTAAAACGAGATTTTGTTAGTTTTTACAAACAAACAGTTCTTGGTCCGTTGTGGTTTTTTATTCAGCCTATTTTTACAACTATAGTTTTTAGTTTTGTTTTTGGTAAACTTGCTGGAATCGGAACAGATGGAATACCACAATACTTGTTTTTTCTCTCAGGAATTACTGCTTGGGCATATTTTTCTGATTGCTTAACTAAAACAAGTACCGTGTTTAGAGACAATGTCAATATTTTTGGTAAAGTTTATTTTCCAAGATTGATAATGCCGTTAAGTATTATTGTGAGTAATTTGGTTCGTTTTGCAGTCCAATTATTATTGTTGCTTATTATGATGGGTTATTTCTATATCAATCCAGTAGAAGGAACAAGTTTCTCATTTTCTAAAGGAATTTTTTTATTTCCAGTTATAGTATTGTTAATGGCTTTATTAGGATTAGGTATCGGATTGATAATAACAGCTATAACCACTAAATATAAAGATTTAACATTTTTAGTAACATTTGGAGTTCAGCTAATGATGTATGGAACAACAGTCATTTATCCATTGAGTGAAGTGCCAATTGAATATAGAAAATTTATTGAATTAAACCCAATGACTGGAATTATAGAAGCTTTTAGATATGCTTTTTTAGGAAAAGGAGAGTTCACTTTTTGGAGTATTGGATACTCAACTTGCGTCACTTTAGTTTTACTAACACTTGGAATCTTGATTTTTAACAAAACAGAAAAGAACTTTGTAGATACAATATAATGAGTAAAACAGTTATAGAACTAAACAATATATCAAAAGCCTATCAAATAGGACAAATTGGAACTGGAACATTATCTAGAGATATAGAACGTTTTTGGTTAACCAAAGTTCTTGGTAAAGAAGATCCATTTTTAAAAATTGGCGAAACTAATGATAGAACAAGTAAAGGAAACACTGATATAGTTTGGTCATTAAAGGATATAAATTTTAAAATTAATGAAGGAGAAGCGGTTGGAATTATTGGTCGAAACGGAGCAGGAAAAAGTACTCTACTAAAATTATTATCAAGAGTAACAGGTCCAACAACTGGCGAAATAAAAGTAAAAGGTAGAATTGCAAGCTTACTTGAGGTTGGAACTGGATTTCATCCAGAATTAACAGGTCGAGAAAATATTTTTCTAAATGGTGCAATTCTTGGTATGAGAAAAAAAGAGATTGCCAGAAAGTTAGATGAAATAATTGATTTTTCTGGAGTTGAAAGATATATTGATACTCCTGTAAAAAGATATTCTTCAGGAATGTACGTTCGTTTAGCCTTTGCTGTTGCAGCACATCTTGAAAGCGAAATTTTAATTGTAGATGAAGTTCTAGCCGTTGGCGATGCCGAATTTCAGAAAAAATGCTTAGGCAAAATGGGTGATATAAGTAAAGGCCAAGGTAGAACAGTTTTGTTTGTTAGTCATAACATGGCAGCCGTACAGAGTTTATGTAACCATGGAATTGTTCTTGTAAACGGTTCAGTATCATTTGATGGAGAAATTTCAAATGCAATAAATCATTACTTACAGCAAGGGAATGCTTCAAGTACCATAAGTGACAAGTTGATAACCATTGGAAACGATAGTTTTATTGTAAATTATAAACTATTAGATGAAGAGTTTCAAGAGAGAACATCTTTTAGATCGAATTCAAATATAGTTGTTGATTTATTGATTAAATCTGAAAATACAGTTGACTTTAAAAATTATGTATTTGAGTTAAAAATAATTGATATTTTTGGGAATATTATATCTGTTATTTCAAGTTATTTATCAGGATTTATTTTGAATAAAAAAACAAATGAACTTATTTTAAGAATAAATATTGGTCCAATTAACTTTATGAAAGGCGACTATAAAATTAATCTAGTAGTCGTTAACTATAATGATACCTCAAAAGTCAAAACCATAGAAAATTTCATGTCGCTTGAGATTATTGATGCATTAAAATTAAATATCAATAGAGATATAAATCCAAGATTACATGGAAATATAGCATTTAATACTTCTTGGGAAATAATTTAAAACAATGAAAAAAATAAAAAAAATTATTAAAAAAAGATTTAAGTTGTTTATTAATTCATTGAATGTAAATAATCACTCTTTTAATAAACGTGTTTTTACTAAAATTTATGAAAAAGATTTGTTTAATGAAAGAAGTAATAATGCTAATAATGTATCCAAATCTGGTTCAGGTTCTGATCTTGAACAAACAAAAGAAATTATTGAAAAGCTGCCTATACTTCTAAAAAAATACGAAATTAAAAGTATGTTAGATATTCCTTGTGGAGATTTTTATTGGATGAAAAATGTTGATTTGAATTCTATAAATTACATAGGTGCTGATATAGTTGAAAAAGTAATAAATGAAAATAATATAAAATTTTCCAACTCTTCAATTACTTTCAAAGAAATAGACATACTAACTCAACCATTACCAAAAGTAGATTTAATTTTTTGTAGAGATTTATTAGTACATTTAAAAAACAAACAAATTTCTTTAGCACTAAAGAATATTCAAAAAAGTGGCTCCAAATATCTTTTAACAACAAGTTTTAAAAATACAACTGTAAATATTGATAATGGAGAAATTGGCATTTGGAGACCTATAAATCTTGAAATTGCTCCATTCAATATGGATAATCCAGTTGATAGTCTATTTGAAAACTGTACTGAAAAAAATGGAAAATATATTGACAAATATCTTCTATTGTATAGATTGAATTAAATTTTTAATAAAATTTTGAACAAGAAAGTTTTAATTTTTGGTCCAATTGGTGATTTTGGTGGTAGAGATGTAGAAGTAAACATTATCGCAAAGTCATTAAATGGAAAATACAATATAAGTTTACTATCATCAATCTATATTTCTGATAAATCTTATGCATTAGCAGACCTTGCAGTACAAAATTTCACCTCTTTTCAAATACAAGCATTTAATTCTTCCTTACTTTTAAGAATTTTGGCATATGTTTTAAAGTTTAAGAATAAAAAAAACAAAAAAGCATATGCGTTTGTAAAAAATAAACTCTCAAAAAAAATATTTAATTTTAAAAAAAACAACATCTCAATTCTGGAAAGTAAAATTAAAGAATCGGATGTCGTTATTGCTTGCGTTCAACTGTCGTCAAATTATCTAAAAGAACTAGTTGAAATTTCAAATAAACATAATAAACCTTGTATAGTAAGAACTACAGGTACAGTTAGAGATTTTGATATTAAAAAAACTGACTTTCTAAAAAGAGTAGCACTTTTTGTGCACCATTCTGAAACTAATGCAAGAAATTTGAATAACCAAATTGAATTACCATATGCCATTATTGATCAATGCGCTTTAAACGACAATTGCCTTTTAGAGTTACCAATAAATTTTAATCAGAAAAAAAAATACGGTTTTCTCGGTAGAATAAGTAGGGAGAAAGGCATAATTGAATTAATTGATTTTTTTTGCAAAAATGATGATTATGAGTTTATAGTCGCAGGAAATGGTGTCTTGAAAAATGATATAGAAATTAAAAGCAAAGAGAAAAAAAACATAAAATTTCTAGGGCAAATAAATCAACAAGAGCTTTATAAATTTTTCAAAGAAATTGATGTGTTAGTAATTGCATCTCACGAAGAATCAGGACCATTGGTAGGATTAGAAGCTATGGCAGCTGGTAAAATTATTATTTCAACAAAAGTTGGTGCTATGGAAGATAGATTGTTTTCAACAGAAAATGATTTTTGGATAGACATTAACGAAAAAAAATCAATAAACTTAAGTATTGAAATAATTGAACAGTTAAAACAAGCTGATTTAGTAAAAATAGCAGAAATAAATAGACAAGTTTATGTGAAAAAGTATAGTTTTGCTACTATAAAAAGTCAATATTTAGCACTAATTGATAATATTATTGTCAAATGAGAATAGGCACAAATCCATCTAAAAATGATATTTCTTATGAGACCATTTATTTTCATCAGATAATAATTCCTGTATATATTCCTAATAATGAAGACTACTTCGTTGATGCATTTAAAATTTTTAAAATTTGTTTACAATCTCTATTAAAAACCATACATACAAAAACATATATCACAATTGTTAATAACGGTTCAAATATTGAAGTGGTTGATTATTTAAATAGTTTGTACAAGGATAAAATTATTCACGAAGTCATACATACAGATAATATTGGAAAGTTTAATGCAATTGTAAAAGGAATTTCTGGAAGAAAATTTAAATTAGTAACAATAGCCGATGCCGATGTTTTATTTCTGAAAAATTGGCAAAATGCTACCTATGAAGTTTATAATAAAATCCCGAGAGCAGGAATTGTTGGGTTAGTACCTCAGTTCAGAAGTTTTGGAGAGCATTCAACTAATTTAATTTTTGAAAAATTATTTTCTAATAAATTGAAATTTACAAATGTAGATGATCCTGATGGTTTAAAAATGTTTTATGAAAGTCTTGGATGGGGAAATAATTACAATCAAGATTATTTAAAATATCATTTAACGTTTGAACAAAATGGTTGTAAAACGGTGGTAGGTTCAGGACATTTTGTTGCTACTTACAGAGGCGATTTTTTTGAGACAATTAAAACTCATTCTAATTTAAAAATGGGACCAAAAATTTTAAAAAATTTAGATAGTCTACCATTGTATCATAAACTTTGGCGTTTAACTACAAGTAAAAATCATGCATACCATATGGGGAATTATTATGAAAAATGGATGGATGAAGAAGTACAAAAATTAAATGAGAATAATGAAAAAAGTATAGAATTATTAGATTTTAATCAACTTACCAAAGAAAATAAAATAAGTTTCTACATAAAAAACAAACTTTTTAGAAAACTTTTCAATAGAAAGGAGTTTAGAAGGTTTTTCTACAAAATAAAAGATTTGCCAAAATCTTCCATTACAAAATATTAAATTTTGACTAAATTCAAATTTCTAATTACAACAAAAAATCGCCAAAAAGACTTAGTATTTACACTAAATGAAATGAGTGATATACTAAATAGATGCGATGTTGATTGTACTATTATTGATGATGGATCAACAGATAACACCTATAATATTGTCAAAGAAAAATTTCCACTTCTAGATATTCAAAGAAATGAAATTTCCAATGGTTACATTTATTGTAGAAATAAAATGCTTAATGAGACTGATGCTGAATTTGCAATTTCTCTTGACGATGATGCTCATTTCATCTCTAAAAATTCATTAGAATTAATAGAAAAACATTTTAATAATAATCCATCGTGTGGATTAATTGCTTTCCGAATTTTTTGGAGTTTAGAAGAAACAAACTGCATTACAACTAATGATACAACACATCAAGTTAAAAGTTTTGTAGGATGTGGACATGCATGGCGAACAAAAGCATGGAAAAGTATACCTAATTATCCAGAATGGTATGAATTTTATGGAGAAGAGAGTTTTGCTTCAATGCAATTATTCAAAAAAAAATGGAAAGTTGATTATAATCCAGAAATTTTAATTCAACATAGAGTAGATTTAAAGAATAGAGCAAAACAAAAGAAAGACTTTAGTTTTAGATACAGAAGAAGTCTTCGAGCTGGATGGTATAATATTTTCTTATTTTATCCCAAAAAGAAAATAACTTACTATTTTGCATATTCAATTCTCATGCAATTTAAAAAAATAGTCAAAGGAAATTTCAAAGTAATTAAACCTTTTTTCTTTGCATTTCTCGATCTGATAAAAAGTTTTCCAACAATTCTAAAAAATAGAAATAAATTTACTGAAGAAGAGTTTGATTCTTATAAAAAATTAAGCGAACCAAAAATTTATTGGAAACCACAAAAATAATTACATTTACCTACTTCCAAAAAAAGTATAATTGATGAAAAACAAACCTTATTTAATAGCTGAAATTGCTCAAGCTCATGAAGGAAGTCTTGGAATACTTCATTCCTATATTGATGCCGTTTCAAAAACAGGTGTTCAAGCTATTAAATTTCAAATGCATTTAGCTGAGGCAGAAAGTAGTGTTCATGAACCTTTCAGAGTTAAATTTTCAAAAGAAGACTTAACTCGATTTGACTATTGGAAAAGAATGGAATTCTCCATGGACCAATGGAAAGATATTAAAAAACATTGTGATGAAGTTGGACTAGACTTTATTT
Source organism: Flavobacterium macrobrachii (assembly GCF_014486675.1). Taxonomy (GTDB): domain Bacteria; phylum Bacteroidota; class Bacteroidia; order Flavobacteriales; family Flavobacteriaceae; genus Flavobacterium; species Flavobacterium macrobrachii. Next base: position 2,608 of record NZ_JACTAC010000020.1, on the reverse strand, counting down.
GTTCCCCTTTTAGTAATCTTGCTGTTGATTGGTTAGAAGAAATAGGTGTACACACTTATAAAATAGGCTCGGGCGAAGTCAATAATTTTTTATTGTTAGAAAAAGTTTGTCAAACTGGAAAGCCAATTATTATTTCTTCAGGAATGAGTAGTTATGATGAATTAGATGAAACTATCAATTTTTTAAAAAATAATAAGGCCGATTTTTCAATTTTACAATGTACAACAGCTTATCCAACTAAACCAGAACAGTTTGGACTGAATGTAATAAAAGAACTGAGTGATAGGTACAATGTAACCATAGGATTTTCAGACCATTCAGCAAAAATTGCTACAGGAATAGCCGCAGTTTCTTTGGGTGCAAAAATTTTAGAATTCCATGTTGTGTTTCATCGAGATATTTTTGGACCAGATGCAAAAGCTTCTTTAACAATTGAAGAAACTATACAATTAGTTGAAGCAGTAAATCAAATTCAAGAAGCCATTGATAATCCAATCGATAAAAACAACAACAATCAATTCAAAGAGTTGAAGCAAATTTTTGAAAAATCACTAGCAGTTAATAAAAATTTACCTAAAAACCATATAATTACATTTGACGATTTAGAAAGTAAAAAACCAAAAGGTTTTGGTATTTTAGCGTTAGATTTCCATAAAGTTATTGGACGAAAACTAAACAAACAAAAATCACAATGGGATTTTTTAAATGAAGATGACTTAGAATGAATGTAAAAAGAAAAATAGCTGTAGTCATAACAGCAAGACCATCTTACAGTAGAGTAAAAACAGTATTAACAGCAATACAAAATCATCCTGAACTAGAATTACAGCTAATTGTTGCTGCATCAGCATTATTGGATAGATATGGAAGTGCTGTTAATTACATTGTAAATGATGGATTTGAAATTGCAGCAAAAGTTTTTAATGTTTTAGAAGGAGAAAATTTAACTGCCGCAGCAAAAACAACTGGAATAGGAATACTAGAATTATCAACAGTATTTGATAATTTAAAGCCAGATATTGTTGTCACAGTTGCCGATCGTTTTGAAACAATGGCAACAGCTATTTCAGCTTCCTATATGAATATTCCTCTTGCCCATATTCAAGGTGGTGAAGTTACTGGTAATATTGATGAAAAAGTAAGACATTCAATCACAAAACTTGCAGACTATCATTTTGTAGCTTCTGAAAATGCTAAACAACGAGTTATACAATTGGGCGAAAATCCTGAAATGGTTTTTAATACAGGCTGTCCATCAATAGATATTGCAAGTCAAGTTAATAATAAAACTAATTTAGACTTTAATCCTTATGAAAGATATGGAGGAGTTGGTTCTCAACCTAATCTAAAAAAGGGTTATTTAGTGGTTATGCAACATCCAGTTACTAACGAATATAAAGACTCAAGAAAGCATATTGAAGCTACACTTACAGCCATACAAAAAATAAATAAACCAACATTGTGGTTTTGGCCAAATGTTGATGCTGGAGCCGACGGAACGTCTAGTGGAATTCGTTCTTTTAGAGAAAAATATGAACTTGAAAATGTACATTTTTTTAAAAACATGAAAGGCGATGATTTCTTAACATTATTAAATCATTCGTTATGTTTAATTGGAAATTCCAGTGTTGGAATTCGAGAATGCGCCTATCTTGGTGTTCCCACAGTTAACATAGGTTCAAGACAAAACAGAAGAGATAGAGGAAAAAATGTAATTGATGTTTCATACAATGAAGATGATATTGTAAATGCAGTTGAAATTATATTGAAAGAAAACAAAAGAGAAAAATCAACAGTTTATGGCGGTGGAAATGCTGGAGAAAAAATTGCAAAATTATTAAGCAGCTTACCGTTAAAGTTTCATAAAACCATAACTTATTAATGAAAATACTTGCAGTTATTCCAGCACGCGGCGGTTCAAAAGGAGTACCAAGAAAAAATATAAAACTTCTAGGAAATAAACCCTTAATTGAATTTACCATTGACTCTGCAAAAAACGCTACTCTTTTAACAGAAATAGTTGTATCTACTGATGATGATGAAATTGCTATCGCTGCTGAATTAGCTGGTTGTAAACCACCATTTATTAGACCTACAAACTTGGCTCAAGACCATTCTACCTCAATTGAAGTAGTACAACATGCAGTAGAATTTTTTGAAAAGCAAAATTCTTTCTTCGATGCGGTTTGCTTACTTCAACCTACCAGTCCTTTTAGAGAAAATGGATTTATTGATAAAGCAATAGAAAAATTTATTGAATCTGATGCTGATAGTTTAATAAGTGTTCTTCCTGTTCCACATCAATATAATCCTCACTGGATATTTGAAGAAAATAATGGAACTTTAAAAATAGCTACAGGCGAAGAGAAAATAATCTCAAGAAGACAAGATTTGCCAAATGCATTCCATCGAGATGGTTCAATTTATATAACCAAAATCCAAACATTAAAAAATGGAAGTTTTTTTGGAAATAAAATTGCATATATAGAAAGTAACGCAAATTTTTATGTCAATATAGACACAATAACCGATTGGGAAAATGCAGAGAAAATTTTAACAATAATTTAACAGTTTAATTACTGTACACAAAATTAATTCAAATAAATTT
>NZ_JACTAC010000209.1 GCF_014486675.1 Flavobacterium macrobrachii | reverse complement strand
TACTTCTGCTGCTATTGCATCAGGTGAGTTGTGAATTACTTGTAAACGAGCAGTTTGAGGAACTTCAACTAATGGTAATTCAAACAATGGTCCACCATTTGAAAAAGCTACCCAAAGACCAAAAGCTGGACCGTCACTATTTGCAGCAGGATTTAAAAAACCACTTGCTAACACAGTTATTGCACTTCCAGCATAGTTAAAAGTGTTAAATGGTGCTTGATATGATGCTACTGTTGTTGCACCTGTTTCGTCTCTTACATCAAGAACAAAATCTGCTTCTGGTAATGATAAATAACCAGCAAATTGAGGATAAGAAATA
>NZ_JACTAC010000208.1 GCF_014486675.1 Flavobacterium macrobrachii | reverse complement strand
CACTTCTGCTGCTATTGCATCAGGTGAGTTGTGAATTACTTGTAAACGAGCAGTTTGAGGAACTTCAACTAATGGTAATTCAAACAATGGTCCACCATTTGAAAAAGCTACCCAAAGTCCAAAAGCTGGACCATCGCTATTCACAGCAGGATTTAAAAAACCACTAGCTAAAACAGTTATTGCACTTCCAGCATAGTTAAAAGTGTTAAATGGTGCTTGATATGATGCAACTGTTGTTGCACCTGTTTCGTCTCTTACATCAAGAACAAAATCTGCTTCTGGTAATGACAAATAACCAGCAAATTGAGGATAAGAAATG
>NZ_JACTAC010000207.1 GCF_014486675.1 Flavobacterium macrobrachii | reverse complement strand
CAGAGCAGAAGATCCAGTTACAGGCTGTTTTAGTGTGATGCCGATTACGTTAGAAGTTAATCCAAGTCCAATAGCACCAATTGATTTGGATGATATCGAAGTATGTGATACCGATAGCAACAACCAAAGTGCTAGTACTAACGTAAACTTAACGGTACTAACAGCAGCAGTTTTAGCCCAACAACCACTACCAGCGAGCAGTTATACCGTAACATATTATACCAGTCAACCACTGGCAGAAGATGGCGATTTTCCAATTATCAATACGAGTAACTACTTAGCTAGTAATTTAGACACCATTTGGGTACGCGTAGAAAACAACGCTACAGGC
>NZ_JACTAC010000206.1 GCF_014486675.1 Flavobacterium macrobrachii | reverse complement strand
GATTGGGTCATCTACCAAGGTCGCATCACCTACCAATGCTGATGCTGGATTGGTGATTTGGTTCGTATTGTTTTCTAAATCGGTTAACGTTGGATAATACTGTACGCTTAGATTAGGATCTCCGTTTAAAATATACGCTTGGTTTTGGGTTAAGTCTATCGTGGCTTGTCCTGGTGTAGTTGCATTTTCACAAACTGCTGGTAATACCGTTGGATTGGTATTTGGCTCTGGTGCTGGCAATACTCTAATGTTTAACGTAGTATAACCTACACATCCTTGTACACTGATGATACGAACTCCCAAGGTTTGTACTGCTGGTGATACATTGGTATAACTAGTAATATT
>NZ_JACTAC010000205.1 GCF_014486675.1 Flavobacterium macrobrachii | reverse complement strand
ACACCAGTTTCAACAACATCTACTGTTGGCGCATCAGGCGAACCATGATTTACTAAAACATCAGTTTCAGCTGGGTCAGAAGCAGCTTCACGACCTTGAGCAAATACGCTCAAAGCAAAGTTAGGCGCAACACTATAACCTGTTGGAGAAACAATTCCATTTGCAATAGCGATATACGTTTCACCATCAGCAAGAGTAGTGGTTAAATTATAAATACTTTCTGTTGCAGAAGTACTATTTCCTGGAGCAACATCAATGCTTAAAGCTACACCAGCAGGAACATCAATGAAAGGTGTCGCAGTTCTGAACGCAAAGTTATCTAAAGTTAAAGTTCCATTTACATAAACATC
>NZ_JACTAC010000204.1 GCF_014486675.1 Flavobacterium macrobrachii | reverse complement strand
GTTCTTAAATTATTATGTATTGTATTCAATAACTCCTTTTTTAAGAAAATGTTTTGTTTCATTTTTTTTAAATTCTAACATCACACTATTATTAGTATGAGTAATAGGTTTGTTTTCTTTATTATGTATTCAAAAAAAAAACGACATGCTACAGTTTTATAATGCCCAATAATTATTTTGGTTTCATAGAATAGAAAACATTGCTTTCACAACTAAATCCATCCCGATAACATAAGTTTAAAACCATACATATTACACAAGTATAAAAATTTGCAGCGATACATTTGTTAGTATTTTCAAGCGATATTCCCGTTTTAGCTACAATCTTTTTGTTTTTTTTTGTGATTATTTGGGATAAAAAGGGGC
>NZ_JACTAC010000203.1 GCF_014486675.1 Flavobacterium macrobrachii | reverse complement strand
AACGAGAAGTGCGCTTTAAATTCTTTCATAACACCGGCTTCTGGATATTCTACCTTAAACCAGTAATCCGTTGATGGCATCAACTGTCCGTTATAGGTTCCATCCCAACCATCACCATCGGAACTAATTTGTTTCAACAGCTTGCTATGGCGGTCAAAGATGTAAATCGTTGTTGCATCAGCAAAGTTTTCTAATCCTTTTATGTTCCAAGTGTCGTGATAGCCATCACCATTGGGTGTAAAGTAGTGTGGATAGTCTATAATTTGTACGCCTTCTATGCTTACTTCTCCACAAGAATAACCATTCGGGTCGCGAACATCCCATACATGCACCGTGTGTGTTCCAATGGGTACATTGGTAAATACGCCG
>NZ_JACTAC010000202.1 GCF_014486675.1 Flavobacterium macrobrachii | reverse complement strand
AATGGTTTTACGCCTTTAATTCTGGCTTGCTATCGAGGAAACAACGAAGTAGCAAAAGTATTGATAGAAAACAATTGCGATTTAAACGCAAAAAGCGAAATGGGCACTCCGTTAATGGCAGCAATAGTTAAAGGAAATAATGAAATTGCAAAACTTTTAATTGAGAAAAAAGCGGATATAAATTATGCGGATATAAATGGAACAACAGCTTTAATTTATGCCGTTCAATTTCAAAATATTGAAATCCTCAAACTTTTGATTGAAAATAATGTAAATAAATTACATAAAGACAATGATGGAAAAACTGCATTTGAACATGCTGTTTTTTCAAGTAACGATGCTATTATTAAATTACTTAAATAAAAAAGATGAAAAAAATTAC
>NZ_JACTAC010000201.1 GCF_014486675.1 Flavobacterium macrobrachii | reverse complement strand
TGTGTTACCACAGCTTCATCCTGCCCATGGGTAGATCACACGGTTTCGCGTCTACCACTACTGACTATAGCGCCCTATTCAGACTCGCTTTCGCTACGGATCCATGTCTTAAACACTTATCCTTGCCAGCAACGGTAACTCGTAGGCTCATTATGCAAAAGGCACGCCGTCACCCCACTAAAGGGCTCCGACCGCTTGTAAGCGTATGGTTTCAGGATCTATTTCACTCCGTTATTCACGGTTCTTTTCACCTTTCCCTCACGGTACTGGTTCACTATCGGTCTCTCAGGAGTATTTAGCCTTAGCGGATGGTCCCGCCAAATTCAGACAGGGTTTCACGTGCCCCGCCCTACTCAGGATACCACTATCCTTATCTTCTCTTACTTATAC
>NZ_JACTAC010000200.1 GCF_014486675.1 Flavobacterium macrobrachii | reverse complement strand
AACAATTTTAAACTGTTGATTTTCAAATAATTAAACCCTTAACTTAATGACATTGTCCGCGACCTTGCAGCTAAAGAACTAGGGCTTAAAACTGCCAATTACCGCTATGCCACCTCAGCCGAAGAGCTACAAAAAGCCGTGGCAGAAGTTGGAATTCCGTGTGTGATTAAACCCCTAATGAGCTCATCGGGAAAAGGTCAATCGACTATAAAATCACAAGAAGACATAATCAAAGCATGGAACTATGCTGTAGAAGGTTCGCGCGGCGATGTGGTTGAAGTTATCGTGGAAGCGTTTGTAAAATTCAATTCAGAGATTACCCTCTTGACCGTAACCCAAAACAACGGTAACTGTTGCACAACCTCAATAAAAAACTAAAATTTTAAAATATTTATAAAAAGT